>NZ_CP104854.1:2080000-2380000 GCF_050916235.1 Maridesulfovibrio sp. FT414 | reverse complement strand
GAACAGGTAAGGAGCTCTTTGCGGAAGAAATTCACGTCCAGAGCTCAAGGGCCAATCGCCCATTCCTTACTCAGAACTGCAGCGCCATCCCGGAGAATCTGCTTGAAAGTGAGCTCTTCGGCTACGTAAAAGGTGCTTTCACCGGAGCCAACAGCAACAAATCAGGGTTGTTTGAAGCCGCAGACGGCGGAACCGTGTTTCTGGACGAAATCGGAGACATGGACATAAACCTGCAGGCCAAGCTGCTGCGCGTTCTGCAGGAGAATGAAATCAAACCCCTTGGCGGTACTGCTACAAAAAAAATAGATGTACGCATCATCTCGGCCACCAACCGCAACCTTGAGGAGGATGTCCGTTCCGGCAGGTTCAGGGAGGACCTATATTACCGCTTGAACGTTCTGCCCCTCAAACTCCCGGCCCTGCGGGAAAGAAACGACGATATCCCTCTTCTCACCGACTATTTCCTGACCAGAGAGGCCTCTCACAGCCATATGCTGCCCAAGAGAATGGACGAAACGTCCATGACGGCAATGCAGAACTACCCCTGGCCGGGCAACATCCGCGAACTTGAGAACACGGTGAAGCAGTTTCAGGCCATGGTTCCGGGAGACACCATCCGCATAACGGACCTGCCGCCCCACATCGCCACACCCGGATCTGCTCCAAAAGCCGAAGATCCGGGCAGGCGTCCACCCCTCAACTCCCCGGAACAGCAGCCTCAAGCGCCAATTACGTCTGGACTCACCGACCTGACCTGGCAGGAAATGGAACACACTTATGTGATGGGACTGCTTGAAAAATTCCGTTGGAATATAAGTCGCGCAGCCAAAGCTGCAGGGGTAAACCGCTCCACCTTCGACTCGCGGATGAAGAAGCTCGGGATCAGCAAAAGCCAAGTTTAAACCGCTCACGGACAAGTTCATACCGCTGACGGTAAAACCTCTTTACTCCGGCAATGACCGGGTGCTAGTTAGGTGATTGATCTAGAATTCGGGGAGTGCGCCTTTAAAGGCTCCGCCAGCCCAGAGTTCGGATTATCCACGGCATGCACTTATTCCCGGCAGCTCCTGCGGGAAAAACCTTTCAAGGATTTACCAGATGCTCCTCTTAGGAATTGACGTGGGCGGCACCCACACAGACGCGGTAGCCATCGGGCCGGACGGAATAGAGGCCCAGGTAAAGGTTGCCACCCAGCACGACAACCTGCTCTCTTCCATCAGAAACGGACTTGGCGAAATCGTCCGCAACACCGACCCCGCACGCATAAAACAGCTGAACCTGAGCACCACCCTGTCCACCAACTCCATTGTAGAAGGCAACTTCGAGGATGTGGGGGTCATAGTCTCAGCAGGCCCCGGGCTCGATCCGCACTCGTTCATGGTCTGCAAGGACTTCCATGTCATCCCCGGCTCGCTGGACCACCGCGGGTCGGAAACCAAACGGCTCGACAACCTCGCCCTTGAGGAAGCCATCGCCTCATGCCGCAAATCAGGAATCAAGGTCTATGCCGCAGTCACCAAATTTTCGCCCCGCAATCCTTCCCACGAAAAGGCCATAGAACTGGCCGTTGGCGACAATGCCGATTTCATCACTCTCGGACACCAGCTTACCGGACGACTTAATTTTCCCCGGCGCATCTCCACCGCCTTTTACAACTGTGCAGTCTGGCGCATTTTCAACAAATTCGCGGATGCCATATCCGACACCCTGGATGAAATGGGGCTTGGACACATCAAGGTAAACATTCTTAAAGCCGACGGAGGAACCATGCCGTTGCCGCTCTCAAGAAAAGTCCCGGTCCAATCCATATTTTCCGGCCCGGCAGCCAGCGTCATGGGCATAATTGCCCTTTGCAACATCACCCACGATTCCATAATTTTCGACATCGGTGGAACCACCACCGACATCGCCATCTTTGTCGGCGGCAGCCCGCTTATCGAACAGGAAGGGATCGACATCGGTTCGCACCCCACACTTGTACGGGCCCTGAAAGTCCTTTCCATAGGCATCGGTGGAGACTCGGCCATCTCGGTCATGGACGGAAACGTGCGGGTCGGCCCCAACAGGCTCGGTCCATCCATTGCCTTCGGGGGGATTGTTCCCACCCTTACCGATGCACTTATCTGGAAAGGCAGCTGCGATTGCGGCAACATCGAAGCCTCCAGAAGCAGTTTAGCCGGATTCGCCGCAAAACACGGTTTTGAAACCGAGGAACTGGCTGACCTGGCCATTGCCTACGCAGTGGAAAAGATTCACTCCTCCACCCGTGAAATGGTAGACGAAATCAACCAGCAGCCGGTCTACACCATCCACGAACTGCTGGAGAACCGGCGTATCATTCCGCGAAAAATATACATCATGGGCGGTCCCGCACAGGCCATGAAAATGGACATCTTCCGCAAGTTCCGCCTCTCCACCGAAGTTCCGAAAAACTACGATGTGGCAAACGCCATCGGCGCGGCCCTGACCCGAACCACCACCGAGCTTGAACTTTTCGCCGACACCGAACGCGGCCTCATGTTCATTCCCTCGCTCGGACACCGCGAAAACATTCCACGCAACTACATGCTAGAAGATGCGGAAAAAGACGCCATGAACCACCTGCTGGCCCATCTGGGGGAAATGCACGTGGCTGCGGACGGTTCCAACGCACAGATTACCTCTTCATCATCATTCAACATGGTCAACGGGGTGAGCAAGGTAGGCCGCAACATCAGGGTCAAATGCCAGATAAAACCCGGCGTGGTCCGGACATATTCATAGGGAGTCAGTATGCTCAAGGCTGAAAACAGTCTGGGAATCATCTTTTTCCCCGCCTTTGACTGGGCCATTTCGCCCACACACCCCGAAAGGGAAGAAAGGCTGCTCTACACTCAGGACCAGCTCCGCGAAGAAGGCATCTTCGATATAGAAGGCATCCGCGAATACAAGCCAGAGGTGGCCACCACTGAAGACATAGAACGGGTCCACTTCTGCTTTCCAGAAGCCGAAGCCGTAGCCACCCGCTCCCACTGCATTTCCGCCGGGGGAGCCATAAAGGCCGCCAAGCTGGTCATGGAAGGAGAACGGGAGCGGGCTTTTGCCCTCGTACGTCCTCCGGGACACCATGCCATGAAGACAGTTCAGGGTTCACGCGGCTTCTGTGCAATCAACATCGAAGCAATAATGTGCGAATACATCCGCGAAATGTACGGCCCGAAACGCATCGCCATCATAGATACGGACTGCCACCACGGAGACGGCACTCAGGATGTGTACTGGCATGACCCGGACACTCTGTTCATTTCCATGCATCAGGATGGTCGCACCCTCTATCCCGGCACAGGATTTCCCAAGGAAGCCGGCGGACCGAAGGCCCTTGGACGAACTGTCAACATCCCGCTGCCTCCGGGAACATCGGATGCCGGGTTCATGATGGTCATGGAAAACATCGTCATGCCAATCCTTGATGACTTCAAGCCGGACCTGATCATAAACTCCGCCGGGCAGGACAACCATTTCACCGATCCCATCACCAACATGAACTTTTCGGCTCAGGGCTACGCAGCACTCAACTCCATGCTCAAGCCCCACATTGCCGTACTTGAGGGCGGATATGCCATTCAGGGAGCCCTGCCCTACGTGAACCTCGGAATCAGCCTTGCCATGGCCGGCGTGGACTACTCCCACGTACGCGAACCCGGATTCAATCCGGAGACCCTGCGCGAGTCAGCTGAAATCATGGATTACATCGCCAAACTCTGCGACGGGATAAGGGATGTCTACTTCAACCCGCCCACTCAAAGCAGCGAAGGCGTCATCAGCGGCAACTGGTCCGTGCGGCACCGGAACATATTCTACGATACCGAAGGTTTCACCGAGTCCCAGACCGAATCCCTGCTGCTCTGCGACCACTGCCGTGGTCTGCTTAAAATCGAAACCCAGCGGGAAAACGGTCCCATGGGCTTCGGAGTGGAAATACCCATCGGGGCCTGCGACAAATGTCGCAACACCGGTTACTCACTGCTTGAAGAGGCACAGGTAAAAAGCCGCTACCGCTACATGCAGATGATCAACCGCAAGGACAAGGATTACCTGCGCTACGGGTTCTGAAATAAAAAGAAAAAAATCCTCAAGTTATGAGGACACGAACCCTTTTCGCCTGAGCGGCCAAAGGGGGGAGGGAAACTCTTTTTGTTTCGCTCTGCCCTGGAAATATCAGACAGATACCTTAGACGGCGTTGCGAGGCCAGTTTTGGTGTGCTGCGCGCTTTTGACGATCTGGCTTACAAAACAAAAAACCGCAACACTATGTATTGCGGTCAAACAGCCTGAAATAAAAAGGCCCCGATATTCATTATGAACTGTCGGGGCCTTTAAAATTATTGCATTTCGCGAATTATCCGGGAAAGCTCTTCTGCCAGCTCGGTAAGCTTGTCGATAGCTTCCGCTGACTGAACCATGGCCTGCTCCGTCTCACTGGAGATACGGCTGACCTCAATGGTCGACCTGTTTATCTGCTCACTTGCCGCTGCCTGCTGTTCCGCTGCAGTAGCTATGGAACGGATACGGTCTGCAGTAGCCTCGGAAACCGCAACAATCTCGCTCAAAGACGCGCCGGACTGGTCTGCAAGCTCGGTACTTTTGGTAACAGCTTTAACAGCGGCATCGGTGGCCTTCACGTTGGCCTTGGCTCCGGCCTGAATTCCCGACACTGCCTGATGCACTTCAGACGTTGCCTGAACTGTTTTTTCAGCCAGCTTGCGGACTTCATCAGCTACTACCGCAAACCCACGTCCGGCCTCACCGGCCCTTGCAGCTTCGATAGCGGCGTTGAGAGCCAGCAGGTTAGTCTGATCGGCAATATCTTCAATCACGCTCAACACGTTTCCGATACTTACAGACTTCCTGTCCAGTTCTTCCATGGACTCCTTAAGGGTTGCAGCCTGTCCGGCAACCTCATCAATGGCATCCACAACTCCGCGGACAACGTCGGCCCCGCTCTCGGCCTTGTGTTTGGCCTGATCGGCATCACCTGCAGCTTCCTGAGCATGGCGGGCAACCTCAAGAACCGTAACGTTCATTTCTTCCATCGCAGTGGCAGCCTGCCCGGCCTGCTCAGTCTGAACAACGGCTCCGTTACGGGCCTCGTTCACCAGCCTGTGCAGAAGATCGGCAGCCTCGCCAAGTTCATGCACAACGCTTCCGGCCTGCTCGGCAGCCTTGGCTATACGCTCATTCTGGCTCATGATCTGTGCTTCGCGCCGCTTGAGTTCCGTAGTCACAATGTACAAACAGCACCCGCCGATGACATTGCCCACCACATCATGCAAAGGAAACAGGTTGGCAAGAATGTTGATGTCACTACCATTGGTATGTTTGAAAACGACCTCACGGTTCATGACCCTGTTGTCGTCATCCATACAGTGTCCAATCAGCGACCTGCGGTCATCATTGTAAAAAATCTGGGAGAGCATGCGTCCGTAATACGACTCAGGGGACTTATCAGAACCGATCATATCCATGCATTCCTGATTCAGAAAAGTAATCTTCTCTTCTTTATCAACAATACAGCATGCTATGGGCAGTCCTCCGAGAATGCTTGTGCTGAACCCGAGCCTCTCCTTGTAACCGGCACCAAGCCGGGCAACGGCATCGCGCAGGTCATCAAGGCCGAGAGAAGTACATTTGTCGGCTCCGGCATAATCTCCGCTCAAAATACGGGATGAAAAATCGGTGATGCTGTTAATGGGCTTAAGGACCTGATTGTTCAGCATGAACATCAGCACACCACCCAGGACGGCTAAAAGGCATACAATAATTGTAGCAGCAACTCCGGCAGAGACCCCGCCGGAAGAATAGATGTAAGCCCCGCAGGCAAGAGCTGCAGCAACCAGTCCGCCGTAGTAAGTCACGGCAAAAAGCTTAAGAAATTTGTCGTTGTTTCCGAACATGGAAGTTCTCCTTGTAATCTTAAAACTGCAGCCACACGCTCACATCCACCTCCGGGAACGCACAACCTTCATCCCGGCGTCAACACTGAGTATACTGGCGGCAGAAGGACTTCAATTCAAGCCTCCAACCTGATACCTTATCGATAAGTACACCTCGCACTTCCAAACCTAATAACTTTGCAAAATAATGTCGACACGTTTCTTCACACGACTGTAACACCTGTTGATTTATATTAAATAAAACGCCATCCGGATATGAATAAAATAAAAAAAGGGCCGCTTTAAAGCGGCCCGATGGTCTAACAATCCGAATCATCAACTAGATAAAGAGGTCCGCAAGTGTTCCTACGAACAGAAGTACTGAAATGACTCCATTCAAGGTAAAGAAGGCCATATTGACCTTGGTCATATCGTCAGCGGAAATGACCTGATGCTCAAATATCAGGATGCCGCCCACAACAGCAACAGTACTGAAGTAGATCCATCCCATACCTGCGGAAAGCCCTGCAAGCAGGAAGAATATCACTGTGTTGACATGGCTGAAAGTGGACACCGTCAGCGCCTTATGCAATCCGAGATTTGCAGGAATTGAGTTGAGCTCCCGGGAACGGTCGAACTTGCGATCCTGAGTGGCGTAAAGGATGTCGAAACCGGCAACCCAGAAAAGAACTCCGCAGAAAAACAGCAGGGCGGTCAGCGAAAATTCTGGTTTGACGCAGAGCCAGCCCGCAACAGGAGCAAGGCCCAGCACGGAACCAAGCACGTAATGGCAAAGCGAGGTGAAACGCTTGGTCAGCGAATAAAAAGCGGACCAGAACAGCGCAAAGTATGACAGCTTGTAGCAAAGCTCGTTCATGCCCTTACAGGCAAAGACAAAAATTACCGCACAGACAACAATAAAACAGAAAGTGAACAGCGGGCTGAGTTCGCCGGTAACCAGCGGCCGAGTACGGGTGCGCGGATTTTCGCTGTCAATATTGATGTCGAAAAGCCTGTTGACCGCCATGGCAAAGGAACGCACTGCCACCATAGCCACTGTCAGCAGAACGAACGGGACCCAGCCCGGCCATCCGCCCGAAGCCAGAAAAAAACCCATATATGCAAAAGGCAAAGCGAAGATCGAATGCTCAATCTTGATCATGCGACAGACAAGAACAGTATTATCCAGCAGCAATTTAATATACTTGCGCAAAATATCCAGCACAACCCCACTCCTTTCAGATCGAATCAGTTCAGCTAAAATTTCTCAATAAGAACAGCACCCAAAATAACCAGCACAGCCCCGGCAATACGTGCGGGAGAGGCCTCACGCACGGCATAACCTATGATACCGTAGTGGTCCAGCAGAATGGATGCCACCATCTGTCCTGCAACCATCCAGCACATCATGGTCCCAGCTCCAAGGACCGGAGCCACAACAACAGCTGCGGCAACGAAGAACGCCCCCATGAATCCTCCGGTCCACATCCACCATGGCCCTTTGAAGACAGTCTCAGCATGGGGAACCGGTATGCGCATGAAATAAGCATAGGCGAGAAGCGTCAGCGTCCCCACTGCAAAGGAGACAAATGCCGCAATCACGGGATCACCGACAAAGCCGCGCAGCTTAAGGTTGACCCCGGCCTGCGTCGGTGCAAGTGCTCCGAACCAGAATGACATGATGATATAAAATAAACGCATGGATTCCCCTTTATCAAAATTCAATCACTGGATGCCTCCGGGGCTTAACCCCTTTTGCAAAAGGGGTTAAGCATCCCAAAACCTTTTACCACGGCTTCGCCACGTTAAAGGAAAACCGCCACAAATAAAACCGCACTGTCCATACTAAGACAGTGCGGTTAAAACTTACATCTCAGAATGAAACCTTCGGAGATTTGATTCTTTCTTTTGCTCCACTAAGACTACGTTTTCAAGCAGCAACTTACCAGAAACAATCAGGATTCCAAAGGGCCGCGGGCCCTTTGGCCGCCGGGGGCAGAATCAAATCTCCAAAAGCGCGCAGCGCACCAAAATCAACTCCGAAGAATCCTATTTTACGGTAACCAGCCCATAGTTTTTCTTACCCTTGCGGAGGAGCAGGCATTTGCCGCCGATGAAGTCGGCCTCGGTCGGGACGTAATCAAACTCGGAAACACGTTCGTTATTGAGATAGAGTCCGCCGCCCTGAATATCCTTGCGGGCCTGTCCCTTGGACTTGGCCATTCCGAGATCGATAAGGATCTGGGGCAGGTCGGGCAGCTCGTTCCTGGCATATTCCACGCCGGGAGCGGCTTCCATTGCCCCGCGCAGTGTGGGGGCGTCAACGGACATGATGTCGCCCTTTCCGAAAAGGGCTTCGGTTGCGGCCAGCACCTTCTCAAGCTCTTCCTTGCCGTGGATCATGATAGTGGTTTCCTCGGCAAGACGCTTGTGTGCCTCGCGCAGGTGCGGGGCTTCCTCATGTTTCTTTTCCAGTTCTGCGATTTCATCCTGAGTCAGGAAAGTGAAGTATTTCAGGAACCGGATAACATCACGGTCATCGGTATTGATCCAGAACTGGTAGAAAGTATAGGGAGAGGTCATTTCGGCGTTGAGGTAAACGGCGTTGCCCTCGCTCTTACCGAACTTCTTGCCCTCTGCGGTAGTGATGAGCGGGAAGGTTACTGCATAACCTTCACCCTGTGCCTTGCGGCGGATGAGTTCGCAGCCGGCGGTGATGTTGCCCCACTGGTCACCGCCGCCGATCTGAAGCTGACAGCCCTTTTCCATGAACAGGTGATAGAAATCATAGCCCTGCAGAATCATGTAGCTGAACTCGGTGTAGGAAATACCCACATCGTCACGTCCAAAGCGGCCCTTTACGGATTCCTTGGCCATCATCCAGTTGATGGTGAAATGCTTGCCGACGTCACGCAGCATTTCAAGGAAGGAAATGCCTTTTGTCCAGTCGTAGTTGTTAACCACGTCTGCCTTCTCGCCGGTATTGCGCTCACAGAAAGCTTCAATCTGGTTCTGGATATTTCTGGCCTGAGATTCAATTTTCTCTTCGGAGGCCAGTTCCCTTTCCTTGTCCTTACCACTCGGGTCGCCGATACGCCCGGTTGCACCGCCCAGCAGGAACAGGGGATTGTGTCCTGCCCGCTTCATACGCACAAGACAGAGCAGCGGAACAAGGTTGCCGATGTGCAGGCTGTCGGCGGTGGGGTCGAAGCCGCAATACATGGTCTGACCGGGAGTATCCAGATACTCGCGTACCTTCTCTTCGTCAGAAACCTGATTGACCAGCCCCCGCCACTTGAGTTCATCGTAAATATTCATGGTTGAAACCTCTTTATTTAATTTTAGCCTGCATAGGCTTTATTGGTATTTTTCCGCGATCTGCCCTGAGCCTTAGTCCGACATAAAAAGCACGGATTTAGACAGTCATAAGCCCTGACTTCCATGCCTCAATGGAAAGAGTCCTTCCCGACTCCCTGTCGACTTCAAGCAGAACTCCCTGCAGTTCAACCGGCCCGCCGGCCACCTTCCACTGCTGGGGAAGTCCCGTGACAAAACGCTTGATCACCGGCTTGGGCGTAAGGCCCAGACACGATTCAGTCGGGCCGCACATACCGGCATCAGTCATGAATCCGGTCCCGGAGTCGAAAATTTTGGCATCATTGGTCTGCACGTGGGTATGCGTGCCTATGATCACGCTGGCCCGGCCATCAAGATAGCGTCCTAGACACTGCTTCTCGGATGTCGCCTCCGCGTGAAAATCAACAAGGATGATTTTCACTTCGGGATCAATCTCCTTGAGAACACGGTCAGCGCATTTGAAAGGGCAATCCGCGGGACTCATAAAGGTGCGCCCTTGCAGATTTAAAATCGCAACCGGCACTTCATCATGAACTCTGAAAACAGTCCAGCCCTTTCCCGGAGCCCCCTGCGGCACGTTTGCGGGACGCACGATGCGCTCACAGGTATTCATGAATGGGTAGAGGTTCTGATATTTCCAGATATGATTGCCGGAAGTCAAAACATCAATCCCGCAATCAAGCAGATCACGTGCGTTCTTGATTGACAGCCCGATCCCCTGAGAAGCGTTTTCCCCGTTGGCGATAATCATGTCCAGCTCAAGAGAACGGCGCAGTTCCCCCAGCTTTGCAGCAACAGCCTTGCGTCCGGGCCTGCCCACAATATCACCCAGAAAAAGAATGCGCATACAGCCCCCTTTCAACCCTCGGTATCAAAATCGCAAGGCGCATTGAAAAACATCACACAGGAATACATCTGCAACAATTGCACTATGATCTAAAAACAAAAAAAGGCTGCAAAAGCCAGCCTGTGGAGAAAGGTTCGAGTGCTTAACGCAGGATATCTGGGGGAGCGCAGTCGGGCCTTTATCGGCAGTCTGGCAGGAGGAACGGCCCGGAGGCGGTCCCTCCGGGCCGCAAGTATACCTAACTATTTTGCATAACCTACGGAACGACGTTCGCGGATAACGGTTACGCGGATCTGACCGGGATAGGTCATGTTGTTTTCGATCTTGGTGGCGATGTCCTTGCAGAGCATATGGGTGTTGTCGTCGGAAACACGGTCCGCATCGACCATAACCCTGATCTCGCGACCGGCCTGAATGGCGTATGCCTTGGAAACGCCGTCAAATCCGGTGGCAACGTTTTCGAGCTCTTCAAGACGCTTCACGTAGTTTTCCAGCAGTTCCTTTCTGGCACCGGGGCGGGCACCGGACAGGGAGTCCGCAGCCTGTACAAGGGTAGCCAGAACGGATTTGGGAGGAATGTCTTCGTGGTGAGCCTGAATGGCGTGGATAATCTCTTTGGATTCACCATGCTTCTTGGCAAGGTCTGCACCGATTACAGCGTGAGGACCTTCAATCTCGTGGTCCACGGCCTTACCGATGTCATGCAGCAGCCCTGCGCGCTTGGCGATCTTTTCGTCCATGCCGAGTTCGGCAGCCATGATGCCGCACAGGAAAGCAACTTCCAGAGAGTGTTGAAGCACGTTCTGGGAAAAGCTGGTGCGATACTGGAGCTGACCGAGAAGCTTGACGATTTCGGGGTGGATACCGTGCACACCTACATCGAAGGTGGCCTGCTCACCGATCTCACGCAGTTTGACGTCCATTTCCTGCTCAACCTTGCTGACGATGTCTTCGATGCGGGCGGGGTGGATACGTCCGTCGTGGATCAGACGTTCAAGAGACTGCTTGGCAATCTCACGCCTGAGCGGGCTGTACGCGGACAGAACAACTGTTTCCGGAGTATCGTCGATGATGAGGTCAACACCGGTGGCTGCTTCAAGCGCCCTGATGTTACGGCCTTCACGCCCGATGATACGGCCCTTCATGTCTTCTGAAGGAAGGGTCACGGCTGTTACGGTCTGTTCATTGATGTAGTCGCCGGAATAACGCTGGATAGCCAGGGCAAGAATCTTGCGGGCCTTGCGGCTGCCTTCCTCTTTGGCTTCCATTTCAATGGCGCGAACCATCTTGGCGGCTTCGTGGCGGGTCCGGCTCTCGATTTCAGTCATGAGCTTTTCGCGAGCTTCCTCCACAGTCAGTCCGGAAACTTCCTGCAGCTTGCGTTCATGCTCATCCTTGCGGTTCTCAAGCTCTTCCTTGAGTTCTTCGAGTTTCTTCTCCTGCTTGATCATGCGTTTCTCAAGGGCCAGAACTTCCGACTCCTTGTTGGCTACTTTTTCAAGCTTCTGCTCAAGGCGCTCTTCTTTTTCCTGGAGACGTTCCTCGGTCTTCTTGAGACCGCGCTCCATTTCTTTGTACTCATTTTCCTGTTCTTTCTTCAGAACATATACTTCGTCCTGAGCCTGAAGCCGGATCTCTTTTTTCATGGCTTCAGCTTCTTTGCGGGCTTCCTGGACGATTCGGTCAGCCAACCCCTGAGAGTCGGCCAGGCGTTTGGAATTCACATAGCGGTGCAGGGCATATCCGCCAGCGGCACCCAGGGCCATTCCAAATAAAATCAGAAAAAAATCCCCAAACATGCCATTCTCCTTTTATAGTGACAGGCCTTGCAGACCTGATTTTTCATTGCCGATCATAACAACCGGAAAAGATTATAACAATCTTCAAATGGAGAAAAGAGAACAGACGTGGCTGGAGGAGAGGATAGCTGAAAAGACAGGCGGGACAAATCAGACCGTCAAATTCCGCCAGATGTTTCTAAATCTGGTTCCCGCCGGGGAACCCCGGAGATGCCGTGTTGCCGTATTTGTTAGAACCGGGTCTAACAGGTGGGCGCTGTACCCGGAGTTTCAGGCTTCCCGGTTATACCGGGCATGCACACCACTCCGGCGATACTTGCTCCCTTACTTTCTATATTGGTTCAAAAGCCATAGGGCAATCACGTACTCCCCAGGGAAATTCAGTATATCTTAAAACTCGGCGCAATGCACCGTTTATCACTTCTCTAACAGCGCGTTAATTTTCTCTTCCATCGTTTCGAGCTTGCGACTGAGTTCAAGGTAATCGTCGGCAAGACTAAGTGCCAGACAGGTAAGCAGTTTTTCCTTGCTTACGTCCTGACCGCCCCGTGACAGCTCGCTGAATCTCTCTTCGAGAACGTCTTTCGCGGCTTCAATTCTTTCTTTATCCGCATCGGTCTTAAAGGAAATCTCAAGACCGAGAACAGGCAGTGTATATCGGGGCATGCAGTCTGACTACCATCATCCTCTAAAATTTTATCTGAAGCCGTCCCCCGAAAACAGAGGACGGCAATAAAACCTTACTCGAGAGTGCCTTCAACCTTGTTCAGGAGAACTTCAATGCGACTGCGGACTTCGTCCTTGCGCTGTTTCTCCTGTTCCAGCTCTTCAAGGAGAAATGCATTTTCTTCTTCAAGCTGTTTGATTTTCTGCAACATCTTATCGAAACGTTCTTCCAGTTGAGCGATTATTTCCATAGTCCTACCCTAATACCTTCTCTTTACAAAATCAAGACTTCTTGAAAGTCCGGGGAATGTTGACCTGCCGGCCTCTGGCAACAGCAAGCTCCCCGTCCTTTACATCCTTAGTGATTGTTGATCCGGCACCGATCAATGTGCCCCTGCCAATATTGACCGGCGCAACCAGCGCAGTGTTGCTGCCGATGAACGCATCTTCACCGATTACCGTTTTATGTTTGTTCTTGCCGTCATAATTACAGGTGATAGTACCTGCACCGATATTCGTGCCTGCCCCGATTTCACTGTCACCGAGGTAAGTAAGATGGCTGGCCTTGGCACCTTCGCCCAATACAGCCTTTTTCATCTCAACGAAATTGCCTATTTTGGCCCCTTTCTTCAGCACGGCCCCTGGGCGCAGTCTTCCGTACGGCCCCACCATGCATTCAGGGCCGACATCAGCCTGTTCCAGATGGCTGTATGCCTTGATGTGGGCTTCTTCGGCGATGACACTGTCCAGAATGCGCACATGTGATTCAATAACAGCACCACGGCGGACTACAGTTTTTCCATAAATTTCGCAAGGGCCTGTTATCTCTACCCCGGGCTCAATTGACACATTGGGGCCGACCACAACCGACTCCCAGTTGTAGAGAGTGACGCCGGAATTCAGCAGCTTTTCAGCCATACGCCTGCGCAGAGCCGATTCCGCCTGAGCAAGCTCATACGGACTATTTATCCCCATGAGATCTATGGAATTACCGCAATTTACAGCCGTCACGTTCATGCCACAATCAACGGCGAGGTCAACTAAATCTGTAATATAATACTCGCCGCTCTTATTATTGTTGTTGAGTCTGCTAAGCAGGGATTCGACCGAGTCTATTTTCAGGCAGTAAATGCCGGCATTGACTTCTCCGGAAGCGGGACCGTGTAGGGCTACGTCGTAATCTTTCGCCTCAACAATGGCTGTGACTTTCCCGTTCTGGTCGCGAGTAACCCGCCCGAACTGGCAGGGATCATTAGGGGTAATGGTTATGAAGGATATATCCGGACGATCCCGGTCAACGGAATTCAGAAAATCTCCGACATAATCAGCGCTGATCAGCGGAGTATCCCCATTTATCACAAGGCAGTACTCCCGCCCGCTTTCCTTGATCCTTTCCCAGCCCATCTGAAGAGCATGTCCGGTACCAAGCTGTTCGGCCTGAAGGACAAAACGGTCCTTCATCTCAGGAAAAGCTTTTTCAACATGCTCCGCACCAAAACCGACGATGGTGAAAATATCCTCACCCAGGCTCGGAACCAGAGCGCTAAAGACATAGTATAGCATGGACTCGCCCAGAAGCGTCTTAAGCACCTTCGGCTTATCGGAGTGCATGCGGGTACCTTTTCCCCCGGCGAGAACCAGGGCACAGGCAAATGAATTGACCATATCAACCAATCTCCATGTTTATTACTTGAGACTTGTTAACAGTTTGCCGCTCCTGAGTAAATGCGTAACAAAAAAAACCTCTATTTATTTTTTCTGAATTTTCAGCGGGATACTTGCCCATTATCAGCAAAGGGCATTGTTGTCTTAAAAAATAATCCTGCTCCACAGAGCAATGCAGTCTGACCGTATCAAAAGCTGACTTTCCGAAGAAGCACCGTGCTGTCAAACAGAACAGCCCCAGACAAAAAAAGGAGCAGACTGTAAAAACAGTCTGCTCCAAGATAGCCATGGGGCTTTAAGGCTGAAACTAAGCTCTAGTGAGTGGTAGTCCCGGCCTTCTGGGCCGCATCTTTGCAGCTGAGACGAGCAAGTGCTCTCTGAAGAGCCGCCTGCGCGCGAGCAGATTCGATGCGATCCTGTGCTTTAGCCAAACGAGCCTTCGCTTTTTCCTGAGCTTTTTGAGCCCGAGCGATGTCGATCTCAACGGCCTTTTCAGCAACTTCGGCGAGAATGGTCACTTTATTGTTTCCTACTTCGGCAAAGCCGCCGGAAACAAAGATGTAGTGAGTTTTGGCACCTTCTTTATAGTAGAGGTTGCCTACGCCAAGAGCCGAAAGAAAGGGTATGTGATTGGCCATAATACCAAACTCACCCTCAATTCCCGGTGCGCCGACATAGTCGACTTCCTGGGAAAGGACCTTGCGATCAGGAGTAACGATTTCCAAAAGGAGCTTACTAGCCATAATCGCGTCCTATGCTATTTGTTTTTCTCTTTTTCGATGGCTTCTTCGATTCCGCCTACCATGTAGAAAGAGTTTTCAGCCATGTCATCGTACTTACCGTCGAGGATGCCTCTGAAGCCGCGTACGGTGTCCTCGAGCTTTACGTATACGCCGGGGGTACCGGTGAATACTTCAGCTACGTGGAAGGGCTGAGAGAGGAAACGCTGGATGCGGCGAGCGCGAGCAACGGTGAGTTTATCTTCGTCGGACAGTTCATCCATACCGAGAATGGCGATGATGTCCTGGAGGTCTTTGTATTTCTGCAGAACCATCTGAACTTCACGTGCAGTGGTGTAGTGCTCGGTACCCAGGGTGTTGGGGTCGAGAATACGGGAAGTGGAGTCCAGGGGGTCAACCGCAGGGTAGATACCAAGCTCTGCAATCTGACGGGAAAGAACCAGAGTACCGTCAAGGTGAGAGAAGGTGGTTGCCGGTGCGGGGTCGGTAAGGTCGTCAGCAGGTACGTAAACAGCCTGAACAGAGGTAATGGAACCTTTGTTGGTGGAGGTAATACGTTCCTGGAGACCACCGAGGTCGGTACCCAGAGTAGGCTGGTAACCAACCGCAGAAGGCATACGTCCGAGAAGTGCGGATACTTCGGAACCGGCCTGGGTGAAGCGGAAGATGTTGTCAACGAACAGAAGAACGTCTTCACCTTCAACATCACGGAAGTATTCAGCGATGGTCAGAGCGGTCAGAGCAACACGTGCACGTGCTCCCGGAGGCTCGTTCATCTGGCCGTACACGAGGGCGGATTTCTCAAGAACGCCTGCGTCCTTCATTTCGTGGTAGAGGTCGTTACCTTCACGGGTACGCTCACCAACACCAGCGAAGCAGGACTTACCACCGTGCTGCTTGGCGATGTTGTTGATCATTTCCATCAGAATAACGGTTTTACCAACACCTGCGCCGCCGAAGAGGCCCATTTTACCACCCTTGGGGAAGGGTACGAGAAGGTCAACAACCTTGATACCGGTTTCCAGCAGTTCAACTTTGGTGGACTGCTCGGTGAACTCGGGAGCTGCACGGTGAATGGGCAGTTCTTCTTTACAATCGATGGGGCCGAGTTCGTCAACGGGACGACCCACAACGTTGAGGATACGACCAAGTACGCCGTTACCAACAGGTACGGAGATAGCTTTACCGGTTGCAACTACATCCATGCCGCGGACGAGACCTTCGGTAGCGTCCATAGCGATGGTACGAACAACGTTGTCACCGAGGTGCTGAGCAACCTCACACACCAGGTCAGGTGCGTCTGCGTTGTTCGGGTTGTCGATTTCGACAGCAGTCAGAATGTTGGGCAATTGCCCTTCAGGAAATTCGACGTCAACAACCGCGCCGATAACCTGAACAATTTTGCCTATAACTTTACTCATCAGAGTAACCCCCTATATTATCCTTTCAGCGCTTCTGCGCCGCCGACAATGTCCATAAGATCCGCAGTAATAGCGGCCTGCCTGGTTTTGTTGTAAAGAAGAGTCAGTGTTTCGGTCATGTCATCACATGCCCGGGATGCGTTATCCATCGCGCTCATACGAGCTGCGTGCTCGCTGCAGGAGGTATCCAGCAGTCCGCGATAAACCTGAACATTAACAAAACGGGGCAGGAGCTCTGCGAGAAGGCCTTCTACGGAAGGTTCATAAATGTATTCAGCGGAAGAACCGGAGTCCTCACCTTCTGCATCGTCGGAGACGATGGGCAGCAGGGGAAGAGCGGTGGCTTGCTGAACACCTACGCTAATGAACTTTCCGAAAACAAGATAAACTTCGTCCAGTTCTTCAGCAAGATAGGCGTCAATAATCTTGTTACCGACGGAGCTTGCCAGAGTGAAGTCGAAGGAGCTCATTTCGTCCGCATAGGACTCAGCGATTTCGTACTCGGACTTCCTTACTGCGTCACGGCCTTTCTTGCCCACGCAGTAGAACTTGACGGCCTTGCCTTCAGCCTTTTTTTCCGCGGCCAGTTTAAGGGCCTTATTTATCATGTTAGCATTGAAGCTGCCGCAGAGTCCGCGATCAGAGGTGGTAAGCACGATGCCTACGGTCTTGATCTCTTCGTGGACTTCAAGCAGAGGGTGGACGGAAGAATCCGCTCCCGCTGCGAGGTCACCGAGCATTTCATAGAACTTGTCTGCGTAAGGGCGGAAGCGTTCGATCCGGCCCTGTGCACCGCGAAGTTTCGCGGAAGCAACCATGTTCATGGCTTTGGTGATCTGCTTAGTCTTCTTAATACTGACTATCTGATTCTGGACATCCCTAAGAGAAGCCATCAGTACCTCCCAGGATTAAGCTGTGAAACCTTTTTTGAACTCTTCCAGAGCGGCCTTCAGCTGTCCCTCGAGATCTGCGTCAAGAGCACCTTTGGTCTTGATGCCTTCCAGAATTTCAGGCTTAGCATTCGCGATGAATTCCTGAAGATCTTCTTCGAACTTGCGTACTGCGGTAACAGGAACTTCGTCCATGTAGCCGCGGGTACCGGCGTACAGGGATACAACCTGCTGCATTACGTTCATGGGCTTGTACTGAGGCTGCTTGAGAAGCTCAACCATGCGGGCACCGCGGTTCAGCTTCTGCTGGGTGGCCTTATCGAGGTCGGAACCGAAAGCTGCGAAAGCTGCCAGTTCGCGGTACTGAGCGAGGTCAAGACGCAGAGTACCGGCAACCTGCTTCATTGCTTTAATCTGAGCGGCACCACCAACTCGGGATACGGAGAGACCTACGTTGATCGCAGGGCGGATACCGGAGTTGAAGAGGTTGGGCTCAAGGTAAACCTGACCATCGGTAATGGAAATAACGTTGGTAGGAATGTATGCGGATACGTCACCGGCCTGAGTTTCGATGATAGGCAGAGCGGTCAGGGAACCTGCGCCGAGGCTATCATTTACCTTACAAGAACGCTCAAGGAGGCGTGAGTGCAGGTAGAAAACGTCACCGGGGTATGCTTCACGTCCCGGAGGACGACGCAGCAGGAGGGACATCTGTCTGTATGCAACAGCCTGTTTGGAAAGGTCATCGTATGCGATGAGAGCGTGCTTGCCGCCGTCACGGTAGTATTCTGCCATGGTTGCACCGGTGTAAGCAGAAATGAACTGCAGAGGTGCGGGCTCGGAAGCGGTTGCAGAAATGATGGTGGTGTATTCCATTGCACCGTGCTTGCGGAGAATGTCGGCTACCAGAGCAACGGAAGCCTTTTTCTGACCGATAGCTACGTAGAAGCAGTGGATACCGGAATCTTTCTGAGCGAGGATAGCGTCAACGCAGATAGCGGTTTTACCGACCTGACGGTCACCGATAACCAGTTCGCGCTGTCCGCGTCCGATGGGGGTCATGGCGTCGATAGCCTTAAGACCGGTGTACATGGGCTCATGTACGGATTTACGGGCGATGATACCGGGAGCCTTGAGCTCAACGGGGCGTTCTTCTTCCGCATCAATGGGTCCGAGACCGTCGATGGGCTGACCCAGAGGGTTAACAACGCGGCCCATAACTGCGGGACCAACGGGTACGGAGAAGAGCTTGCCGGTACGTTTAACCGGATCGCCTTCTTTAAGAGCGGTATCGTCACCGAGGAGAGCAACACCGACGTTATCTTCTTCGAGGTTGAGAACCATGCCCATCAGGCCGCCGGGGAACTCAAGAAGTTCCATAGCCATTGCGTTCTCAACACCATGAACACGAGCAATACCGTCACCAACGTACAGTACGGTACCGGTTTCGCTCATCTCGACCTTAGACTCATAATTCTGAATCTGATCTTCAATGATTTTGCTGATTTCTTCCGCTTTAATCTGCATGGCCCTATACACCCCTTTTAATCTGTTCTTTCATCATTTGCAGCTGTGCGCGAATGCTGGCATCAAGAACCTTGTCACCAACAGTGAGGACAACACCGCCGAGGATGTCTTTGTCCACCCCGAAGTCGAGCTCAAGTTTGCACTGAAGCTGTTCTTCGAGTTTGATCTTGATATCGCTCTGCCGCTTTGCGGCCAGTTTAATCGCTGTCACAAGCTTGCCACGGACGACACCCTGGACTTTATCCAGCATTCCTGCAAAATCGCTGGCGATAGCAGGAAGAGCCGGGAGACGTCCCTTGTCGGCCAAAAGGCTGCAAAAGTTTTTCACCACAGGTCCTGCCGAGGTCTTCTCAAGCAGTTTTGCGAGCACGGCTTTCTTTTCATCCGCACTGAAAACAGGATTCTGGAAGAGCCTCAGGGCCTCCGGGGAATCTTCCAGGATCTGGGACAACTCGGACAGTGCCTTACCAAACGCCGCGAGTTCGCTATCGCCCTGCTTCTGGCCAACAGAGAACAACGCCTTGGCGTATCTGCGTGAGACTATGTTCCCGGTCAATTGAGCACCACCTTTGTTAAGTATTCATCCACAAGATTCTCATGCTGAGCTTTGGTCAGCTTGCTCTTGACGATCTTCTCAGCGGCTTCGATGACTTTATCAGCCATTTCTGCACGCATTTCGTCGAGGGCAATATTGACTTCCTGTTCAGCGGAGACCTTGGCCTGAGCTTTGATCTGCTCTGCAGTCTGCTCCGCCTTCTGGATAATCGCTGCCTTCATGGCCTCGCCCTGAGCCCTGGCTTCGGAAAGGATGGATTCCTTTTCCTGCTCCAGATTGGCAATACTTGTTTCTACATCACGCAGCTTCTTCTCAGCAGCTTCCTTGCGGGACTGCAGATCGTTAAGCTCCTGTCTGATGCCTGCCTGGCGACCTTTGAAGAGACCGGCGATTTTTTCACCGGCGAACTTGTAAAGAATCGCGAAGACGAGAATAAGGTTAAGTACACGCCAACCGAAGTTTGCCCAGGGAATCTCGTGAGCCCCCTCTCCGCCGCTAGCATAGGCTGCACCTGCTGCCAGCAGAACGGTAAGAGCGGCTGTTGCCATGATCATGTTTTTCCGCTTCAAGGCTAAACCCCCCTTCGATATTGATTAGGCCTAGCCAAGAACCTTGGCTGTAACCTTCTGAGCAAAAGCTTCAACTTCGCCATCAAGAACTTTCATTGCTGCACCCTTGTCGGCTGCAACTTCTGCACGTGCTTCCTTCATAGTTGCGGCTGCAACTTTTCCGGCTTCTGCGAGCAGAGTATGTTCCTGAGAGGCGCCCTGTTCTTTGAAGTCATTCCGGATTTCCATGCCCTTTTTGCGGGCACCGTCCAGAGCAGCTTCGTAATCCTTAACCTTGGTGTCGGCCAGACCGGTGAAATTTTCCACTTTGGCGAGCTGGTCGCTCATGAGTTCCGCACGCTTGCGAATAATTTCGCGAATAGGACGGAACATGAGAAGGTTGAGAACAAGAAGGGTGATGATGAAGTTCGCTAACTGGATAAAAAAGCTAATATCTAAATCAATCATGCCTGCTCCCGAAAAGGTTGTGAATTTTTGTCCAAAGTCAGTCGCGGTTTAGCTAATTTTAAAGGTTGTGTCAAAGGGTTTTTCGATTTGAACTGACTACTTCTCCCTTATCAACCCCCGTAAACACTGGCTTGTTATTTTTTTAACTAATTTCTTGATCTTGTGTTTCAGTTGCCTGAGAAGCAGTGGAACCCATGGTCACACGTCCTTCAAGAACGGCTCCCTCTTCCACCACCAGCACCGGCGTAATCAGATTGCCCTGCAGATTTGCTGTCTTGTGGAGAACAACTTTCTCTCTGGCAAAGACCTCCCCGGTCACCTTGCCGCTGAGAACCAGCTGGCCGACGCGGAGCACGCCTTCAACGCGCGCTTCCTTCCCGACCACCAGAGTCCCTTCGGACTCCACTTCTCCGCTGAAATTACCGTCAATACGGACTGCGCCCTGGAAGTTGAGCTTGCCCTGGTAATCAGTTCCGCTGCCCAAAAAAGCATTTATTTCGTCTCTTGCCATCTTAGCTCCTTTCTCCCCTGAGCCGTTATTTGAAAATCCGAACATACGGCTTTATTACCCCTGTTTAAAAACATACCGCCTCATGGACACGTTCAAAACGAGTCCCACGAGGCACAAATTGACCACGGTGCCGCTGCCACCGTAACTGATGAATGGTAAAGGAATTCCCACTACGGGCATTAGTCCGAGGACCATACCCATATTGATCAGGATTTGCCAGAAGAAATAAAAGAATACGCCTGCCGCAAGATAGCTTCCGAACAGGTCTTTTGCCTCCCTTGCAGTCACCACCATCTGGTAGAGAAATACGCAGAACATGGTGAGCAGCGCCATGGCTCCGACAAAGCCCCACTCCTCTCCGAACACAGCAATGGCGAAGTCGGTGTGCTTTTCGGGCAGAAAACGCAACTGAGACTGCGTTCCGCCCAGAAAACCCTTGCCCCAGATCTCTCCGGATCCGATGGCGATCTCCGACTGGATGATATGATAACCCGACCCGAGAGGATCACTTGCCGGATTCATGAATGAAATAATTCTCCGTTTCTGATAATCATGCAGGAAAAGCCAGCCCACCGGGATTAAACAGGGCCCCAGAATGGCCAGGGTCTTGAAAAGCTTGGGTGTTAATCCGCGGTACAGGATCATCCCTCCGAGAATGAGCAGGATGTTGAGCCCGGAGCCGAGATCAGGCTGGATGATGACCATTCCCGCCGGGATTATACCAACGCTGATCACCGAAGCGAGGTTCCTGATGTTCAGCGGATCGCTGCTGCGCGAAAGGATTTTAGCCCCGATGATTAGAATTGTAATCTTGGCCATTTCACTGGGCTGAAAATTGAAAAAACCCAGATCGAGCCAGCGTCTTGCGCCGTAAATGGTTTTGCCGACAACTGGAACTGCCGCCAGCAGGAGCACGGTGACCAGAAACAGGGGCCAGGCAATGGTCTGCAGATGCCTGTAATCAAAGATCATGAACATGATCATCCCGGAGAATCCTAAAATCCCCCAGATAAGCTGTTTCTGATAGAAAGAGCTTACACTCATCCCCTCCTCAAGCCTGAACCCGCTTGCAGAATACAGGTTGAGCACCCCCACGAAGAAAAGCAGGGCCGCCAGCGCAAGCAGAAACCAGTTCATGTGAATCAGCAGTCTTCTATCTACGGGCGACATTTACGGTTTGTCCTTATGTTCTGAAAAAATATAATCATAAATAGCCTTCACCACCGGACCGGCACCGGACCCACCATGCAGGCCGTGCTCCACCATGCAGACGACCACGTACCTTTTGGCCCCCTTCTCGGCAAAACTGGCCATCCAGGCATGATCCCGGTACTTATAGGGGATATCCTCATCCTTCATCTTTTTCAGCTCGTCGGTCAGCTTGACCACCTGTGCGGTTCCGGTCTTTCCGCCGATGGTCACACCCTTCATGCGCAGCCTTCTGGCCGTACCGTGATCTCCCTCAACTGTTTTTATCATGGCTGAGCGGAGAATCTCCCGTTGGGCATCGGTAAGGGGAAGAAGTCCCTGCTCCTCGGCTGGTTCACCGGCAATAAGCTGCGGACGCAGCAGTCGTCCTCCGTTGATGATGGCAGAAATGGATCGTGCCACCTGCAGCGGAGTAACTAAGGTGTAGCCCTGTCCGATGGAAAAGTTCAGGTTTTCACCGGGATGCCAGATATCACCGAAGCGTTTCTTCTTCCACTGGCGGGTAGGAATCAGTCCGGATTTTTCGTGAGGCAGGGCAATACCCGTAACCTCCCCGTAGCCTGCCTGACGGGCAAATTCACTGAGTTTGTCCACCCCAAGCTTCATGCCGAGCTTGTAATAATAGACGTCGCAGGACTCAACCAGCGACTTCTCAAGGTTAGTTTCTCCGTGCCCGCCTTTTTTCCAGCAGCGAAAAGTATACTTGCCCAGCGTGGTGTAGCCGGGACAATAGACCGTGTCCTCAGGAGTAATCATTCCGTAATGCAGACCGGCTCCGGCTACGGTCATCTTGAAGACCGACCCCGGAGGATATACAGACTGGATCACCCTGTTCTGAAGAGGAGTACGAGGATCATCGCGCAGAGCGAGCCATTGCTTCTTGCTCAACCCGGCGGTAAATGCGTTGTTATCGTAGGAAGGGGAACTTACAAAAGCGAGAATCTGACCGTTATCCGGGTCCATGACCAGCACAGCACCAGACTGCCCTTCAAGCAGCTTTCCCCCGAGTTCCTGCAGGTCAAGATCAATGGAAAGGTCTATATCCTCACCGGCAACGGGAGGAGTCAGCACCCGCTCCTTGAGTCTGCGCCCGGTTGCGTCCACCTCTCCCTGACGGCGTCCCTTGACGCCCCTGAACCGCTTTTCCAGCACGAATTCCAGCCCCTGCTTGCCCACATAATCGCCGACATCAAGACCGGAATCCTTTTCAAGTTCATCTTCATCCACTTCGGCCACATAACCGAGCACGTGGGACAGGAGAGGGCCCTGAATATACTTGCGGCGAGGACGTACCACCACCTCAAGACCGGGCCAGTGCAGGGCATTGGCCTCGATCACGGCCACCTGCTCAAAAGTCAGATTGGGAACAAGGATGAGCGGTTCAAAAGGTTTGACCCTGCGTCTGGATTTCTTGAATATTTTTCTGATGGATTCTAACTCCACGCCGGTCCATTCGGAGACGGTCCTGAGGGTTCCCTCAAGGTCCTTGCAGTCCTCACGGACGATTCCCAGTGCATAGGCGGGCTCGTTGACTGCCAGCAGCTTTCCGGAACGGTCCCTGATCAATCCGCGCGGGGCGTAAAGGCTGTCCTGACGAAGCTGGTTATTGCGGGCCTGTTCGGAAAAATACTCGCCCTTATGGATCTGGAGATACCAGAAACGCAGTGCAAAAATGCAGAAGAGCAGCAGAATCAGCCCCTGCAGAAGCAGCAGGCCGTTTTTGGGAGGCTCCTGTTTCTTTGACTCATACAGGCTCATGTCTGAACCCTGCCGGATAAATATACTTCAACAGCAGCCACTCCACCGGAAAAACAACAGCCTGAACAATACCTTCGTAGATATACCTGTCCGGGACGAAAACCATATCCGCCAGCATGGACATCATGGCAGTCAGCCCCGGATGCAGCAGCCCGAGCAGGCAGCCGCACAGCAGCGCGAACATCATTGAGTGCACGTCAAAGAACATTTCCCCGCCACGATAAAGGGCCAGTATGGAAAGATACCAGACAATAGAATAACCGAAAGGCAGGCCGCCGATTCCGTCCTGAATAAGGGACCAGACCAGTATCAGCCAGAAGACGTGGGTCCGTTTGTCCATCTGTATGCACAGCAGTATTCCCGGAGCCAGAAAATCCACCCCGGGTACCACCTTCTGAGCCCAGATAGCGGCAAATGTAAACGCAGCCCACCAGAAAAGGGATTGCATGCCTAGCCTCCCTGAACTGCAGTGGAGTTGCCGGGAGCAGTGGAATTGGACTGCGGGAGCCTTTGCAGCAGCAGAACCTCTTCCGTGTTTTCCATATCCACCAGCGGGACAGCTTCAACAGTCAGAAAAAGAGAAATGTCGGATCGCTCCACCGAAACAACCCTGGCCACGGGAAGTCCGGGAGGGAAAAGACCGGCAAGGCCGGAAGTAACCAGAATTTCGCCTTCGTCCACAGGAGCGTTCAGCTTCATGTACTTGACACTCAAAGGCTCGCCATCGCCGTTACCGATAAGCAGCCCGGCAGAGCGGTTGAGCTGTCCGCGTACGGAGATGCGGCTGTTGCGGTCAGTCACCAGCATGGCCCGGGATGCGCTCAGTCCGGGGGCAACAATACGCCCCATAACTCCGTTCGGAGTAAGGACAGGAGTATCCGCACCGATTCCCGAGGACGTCCCCTTGGCCAGGATGACCGAGTCCAATGCGGCAGAAGGCCCCATGCGGTGGGCAATTATCCGGGCGCCCATCGTGGTCCAGTCCTCGACGGGACTCATGTTCAGCAGGGCCTGAAAACGGTCGGCTTCTGCAGCCTTTTCACGGAGTTTCATAATTTCAAGGCGCATCAGACTGTTCTGGGAACTGAGTTCATCGTTGAACTCACGCAACCCGACCAGATAAATATACCTGTCCCAGAACGAAACCGCCTGATCATGAACCCACTCGCCGGGCCAGAGCACCCACTTGACCACTTCCAGGCCGGTAAAACCGGACATACGGTCAAGCTGCCCGGACTTCAGGTTCCATGAATACAGGCTCAGATAGACAAACAGGCCGATAATGACGGCTATAGCGGCACGCTTCAGCTTCACAGTGTACCCTCGGAAGGTGGTAGGGGGCCGGACATATAACCGGCGCGGGAAATAAATTAGCTATAACCCTCAAGACAAAAAAAAGGGCAACAGGGACATCAACCAATCCCCGCCCCCTTTGAACCGGTTTCTGAGGACATAGCTTTTTCCAGACCGAAGTCCGCCAAAAACTATGCCCTCAGCCGTAACCGGTGCACTCGATTCCTCCGCGGCATGCGGAGTTAATCAATAGTTACGTCTTTATAGATGTTTATTTCATCTAAAGCTCTACCGGAGCCGATAACAACCGCATCAAGAGGCCTGTCCACTACCGTGATAGGCAGGTGGGTCTCCTGGCTCAGGAGCTGATCCAGACCCTTGAGAAGCGCACCGCCGCCGGTAAGCACTATGCCCCGGTCGACAATATCGGCTGCAAGTTCAGGAGGAGTCTGTTCAAGCGCTACACGCACGCCCTGAACAATGGAATCCACCTGCTCGGAAATTGCTTTTCTTATCTCCTCGGAAGTAATGAGGATGTTCTGGGGGATACCGGTGACGAGGTCGCGTCCCTTTACTTCCATCTCCAGCTCCTCTTCCAGCGGGAAGGCGGAACCGATCTTGATCTTGATGGATTCGGCAGTGGATTCCCCAATGAGCATGGAATACTTGCGCTTAACATGCTGCATGATGGCTTCATCCATCTTGTCGCCGCCAACCCGGACGGAACGGGCATAGACGATACCGGACAGGGAGATAACCGCGATCTCGGAAGTACCGCCGCCGATGTCTACTACCATGTTGGAGGTAGGCTCGGTAATGGGCAGGTTCGCACCGATTGCAGCTGCCATGGGCTCCTCAATGAGGTAAACCTCACGGGCTCCTGCGCTCTGTGCACTTTCCTTGACCGCCCTTTTTTCAACCTGGGTGATGCCGGTAGGCACGCAGATCATGATCCGTGGACGGACCAGCCGGCGGCTGTTGTGGACTTTTGAAATGAAATGGCGCAACATGGCTTCAGTCACTTCAAAGTCGGCGATAACACCGTCTTTCATGGGCCTGATCGCAACAATGTTGCCGGGAGTACGGCCAAGCATCCTCTTGGCTTCCAGCCCGACAGCCAAAACCTTGCTGCCCCCGTTGACATCCCTCTTCACTGCGACCACAGAGGGCTCACTGAGCATAACACCTTTACCTTTAACATAGACCAGGGTGTTGGCCGTACCGAGGTCGATTGCAAGGTCACTGGAAAACGAACCGAGTATCTTGTCAAAAATTGAAGCCATATTAAACCGGGCACTCCAAAAAAATGTGATTCTGAAAAAAACGGGCCGCTCATAGACGAAAGCCTGTCTATCAAAAGAAATTACTAGGTGTTAACTAGCAGAAGAAACAACCACAGGCAACACATTACACTACTTAGCCCGTTACCCGGAGAATCTGGTCCCGAAGCCGCCTGTACCCTGACGGAACATTAAATATGTACTCAATATTTATAATATATTTCACCTGACAGCTCCGTGGTTGCGTCTCCGAGTCATCCCCCTACAACAACCATGATCGGAATAGCCACCTGAAAGAACACAATAAACCCAGTTCGGGATAAATTCCGCGCCAACATTTGTATATAGGTAATTTCATGTATCGATTTTACGGCCTTGCCGCCCGACTCAGGCAGACTTTCGGAGAACGTGTCCAGAAAATCCCCCTCGACTTCGGATTCACCTGTCCCAACAGGGACGGGAGTCTTTCCCGCAGCGGATGCATATTCTGCAGCCCGCAGGGTTCCGGCTCAGGACTCCATGCCCTGTCAATGTCCATACCCGAGCAGTGGACCCACTGGCGGGAAAAGCTCTCCAAACTCTATGATGCCAAGCTCTACCTTGCCTATCTGCAATCCTATTCGAACACCTACTGTACCATAGAAGAACTCAAATGCGCCCTCAAGCAGCTTGACGGGCTTGAAGGGCTTGCCGGACTCTGCATCGGCACGCGCCCGGACTGCCTTGATGCGGAAAAGCTTAAGCTGATCAAAGGCCTCGGCCTGTGTGAAACATGGCTGGATCTAGGCCTGCAAAGCTCAAATGACCGGACACTGGAGCGCATCAACCGAGGGCACGACTCGCGCTGTTTTGCGGATGCCGTCAAGCTCGCCCATAAACATGGCATATCTGTTTGTGCCCACGTAATTGCAGGACTTCCGGGCGAGGGAGAGGAAAAATTCCTCGAATCAGTCCACTTCCTTAATGAACTGCCCATTCGGGGCATCAAATTCCACAACCTTTTTGTCGGTCACGGCACCCCACTCCACAAGTTATACGAAAACGGCGGTTATTCCCCCATCGGACAGGACGAATACATCGACATGCTGGTCAAGGCTGTTTCCATACTGCGGCCTGACATTGTTATCCACCGCCTTAAAGCCGACGCTGTGCCCGGAGAACTGATCGCCCCGGAGTGGGTCCAGAAAAAAAGGTCCGTCCTCAACGAAATAGAGAAGACCATGAAGGAGCTGAACATCTGGCAGGGCTGCGCAAGGCCTGACGCACTTCCGGAACCACCTGCATGGTTCAGCCCGGAAGAGCCTTCACCTTTTTGATTTCCCGGTAGGTCCTTCATTCATCCCGTCCCGCTGCCCCCTTACTGCTCTGTTGTTTTTATAACAAAAGACACAGAGGATTACGCCGTTTGATGGATGACGGAGTGAGTAACGGCAATGCCCTATTATTGAGCTGCAATCGGGAGTAGAACGAGACGAAATATGGTGCCGAATATTACGACTTGACTAATTTTAAGCAGAATCATTATCGTTAAATACAATTTTCTTTCATTGCGAGAGAGACCTCAACTTGTGGGTGTTCCATGAATGACCAATTTTACGAAATGATTTTTGACTCGATATCTGACGGCATTTATTACATAAATAAAGACAGAATCATTACATATTGGAATCGGGGAGCGGAGAAACTGACCGGATACACTGCAGCGGAAGTAATCGCTACAAGCTGCAAAGACAACCTGCTCAGGCATGTGGATGAGAACGGCGTAGACCTTTGCGTCCATGGTTGCCCTATGGAGGCTACAATGCATGACGGAGAATGTCGGAGCGCAGATGTTTTCATGCACCACAAGCTCGGACACAGAGTCCCCATCAGAGTCAAATCCTTCCCGCTGAATGACGATTTCGGAAATATAATCGGAGCTGCAGAGCTGTTCACTGCCATAAACGAAAAGAAGGATATGGCCCACCAGCTTGAAATTCTGCGCAAGGAAGCCATGACCGACCCGCTGACGGGAGTGGCAAACCGGCGCTGCCTGGATCTTGCGGCCAGACATTTCCAGGAGTCAGTGGGGAACAGCAACACAACACTGGGCATCCTTTTTGTAGACATAGATTATTTCAAAAAGATCAACGACAGATGGGGCCACAGCGCTGGCGACAAAGTCCTGAGTATGGTCGCAAAGACGTTATCAGCAGCACTGCGTCCCTCTGACATCGCCAGCCGCTGGGGTGGCGAGGAATTTGTAATATTTGTTCCCGATATTGACAGAAAAGGCCTTGCCGTTCTCGCAGAGCGCCTCCGCCGACTGGTTGAACTTTCCTGGTTTGAAACCGGCAGCGGGCGCATTTCGGTTACCGTTTCTTTGGGTGGAACCATGCTCAGCCCCGGAGAAGACACATGCTCAGCGATCAGCAGGGCAGATGAGCTTGCCTACCGCAGCAAAAAGGCCGGGCGCAATTGTATCCATATCGACAACTCCGGCACCCATTAAAACGAACCCGCCTGCTTCACATCTCCACATGAAATAGAAACGGCCTGCCCCATTTTGAGGTAGGCCGTTTCAAGCACGGTCAAGAGGGTGAGGATGGAAATTTTTATCGCCCGGCCCGTTTCTGCATTTTGGCGCGGATGTAAATGGCAACCATGTTCATGCCGAGCACAAGGGAAATGAGTACCAGCGAAGTCCCGTACTGGATGTGACGGGTCTTTTCAATTTCAGTCCCGGCAGTGGCAAGAACGTAGATGTGATATGGAAGAGCCATTACGTCGTCAAAAATTGACTGGGGCATATCAGGGGTAAAGAAGACTGCTGCAGTAAACATGATTGCTGCGGTTTCCCCTGCCGCTCTGGAAAGAGTAAGAATGGAACCGGTGAGCATACCGGGAAGTGCAGCAGGAAGCACGACCTTGTAAATGGTCTGCCATTTGGTGGCTCCAAGACCGAGAGAAGCTTCACGATAGGTCTGGGGTACCGACTTGAGAGCTTCCTCGGATGCTCCGATGACCAGCGGCAGCGCCAGCGCTCCGAGGGTGCAGACCCCGGCCATGATGCTCACGCCCATACCCATAACGGTAACGAAAAGAGAAAGTCCGAACAGCCCGAAGACAACCGACGGAACCCCGGCAAGGTTATTGATCCCCAGACGGATGATGCGCACCAGCCTTGGCGAAGTGGCATATTCGTTCAGATATATAGCCGTGGCAACACCCCAGGGCAGCGCGATGAACAGAGCACCGTAACTGAGCACGATTGTTCCCACAATACAGGGAAAAATTCCGCCCTCGGTCATTGAGTTACGCGGGGCTTCGGTAAGGAATTCCCAACTCATGGCAGGCAGTCCGTAGTAGAGAACAAAGCCGCAGATAATCAGCAGGGCAATGCCGTTGAGTGCTGCTGCACCCTTGAAAAGCATGAAGATGACTTTTTCAATCTTCTCCCTGGTAGAATAATTGCCGTGTCCCGGTTCAAGCATGGTCTCGGCGACCTGGTCAGTCTTATCAATCATTGAATTTACTTGCTCTATAGTTTCAGCGGAGTTGTTCATAATCATTTCCCCGTTGTTGTGGTCCAGTCAGTCTTCCTAAAGTGTGGCAGAGCCGACCTGTTTATACTTATGGGATACGTAGTCAGCCACGAGGTTGAAAGCCATGGTGAAAAGGAAAAGCACCATGCCTATGGCGAAAAGTGCATAATAATGTTCGCTGTGAAACGGGGCTTCCCCCATCTCGGCTGCGATTGATGCGGGCATGGGGCGGACAGGATCAAAGATCGAAGTCGGCAGCAGCCCGGCCCCACCGGCAACCATCAGAACAACCATTGTCTCCCCTATGGAACGGGCCATTCCGAGAATAACCCCGGTTGAAATTCCGGACAGAGACGCAGGAACCATTACCTTGTATATGGACTGCCAATGGGTCGCGCCGAGAGCCAGAGACGCCTCCTTAAGCTCCGATGGAACTGAATAGAGTGCGTCCTCGGAAATACTGGTAATTGTCGGAACCGCCATGAAGGCAAGCATCACCGAGGCATTGAAGAGGTTCAGCCCTACCGCAATGTCCAGAGTATTCTGGAGGAAAGGCGCCACCACGACCATGCCGAAGAAGCCGATGACAACAGAGGGAAGGGCCGCAAGCATCTCAACAGCAGGCTTTACAATGCTGCGCACCCTCGGAGATGCGATCTCGGCAAGATATATCGCTGTCATCACCCCCAGAGGAATGGCGATGAGTGAAGAAAGCAGGGTAACCGCCCCGGAGCCGACAATAAGCGGCCAGATTCCAAGGGCCGGGGGTTCCTCAGTGGGATACCACTCAAACCCGAAGATAAAATCGGTGAAGGACACGGATTTGAAGACCGGAAGTCCTTCAACGAAAAGAAATACCATGATCAGGAAAAGCACCAGCACAGAGGTGAACGCCGTAACCAGAAAGAAAGAGTGGATTATGCGTTCAGTGGTGCGTCGACTCAGATTAAGGGAAGAAAGAGTCAGGACTGCACAGCCGATAACGCCAAGAACTGACGCAAAGATATACCATCCTGTGGATCTGGAGGAGACCATATGCTCAGCGCTGGAGCGGATAAGCTGAAAGGTTTCCTGGTCCCCCTTGTTGTTGCCCATGACCGCGGCATCAGTGCGGACGGTGGTATAAATCCGGTTAAGTTCCGAATTAAACTCCTTTATCCGCAGCTCTTTCTCAGCCTCGGTCAAAGCCGAAGCATCTGTGCCTTCAGCAATTTCATGAGTGGAAAGCATCATGACTTTCTTGAGCGCACCGACGGCACTCATGGAATAGTCTCCCCTCTGCTCCACCTTCTCGACGGAAGAGATGAAAATCTGTTCGGCTTCAGTCCTTGTTCCGAGCTTGTATCCATAAACTCCGCTGACAACTGCGAGTAAGATTAAAAGCAGACAGATGTTACGGGACGTAATCACGATATTTTCCTCTGATAATAAAAAGTGTTGTTCAATCTTCCAGCCCGTTCGGGCGTAAAATCTCCGGGGAGCCTCGGCCCCCCGGAGTATTCGAATTCGGACCCGGTCAGCAGGTTAACCGCAGACTATTTTACGGGGATGAAGCCGGTGTCGGCAGCAAGATTCTGGCCGGCGGGGCTCATCATGAAATCGATCAGAGCCTTTACTTCGCCAGCGGGCTTGCCGGGAGTGTAGAGGTTCAGACCGCGAGCGATGGGGTAGGAACCGTCTTTAGCGGTAGCTACGGAAGCGGAGATACCGTCAACGGAAACACCCTTGATCTCCTTGTTCAGGTAAGCAAGGCCTACATAACCGATGGACTTTTTGTTCTTGGCAACAGCCTGAGCAACAGCACCGTTGGAAGCCTGAAGCAGAGCACCTGCGAATACACGGTTCTTGTTGCCGTCTGCGTGCATGATTTTGTCTTTCCAGCAATCATAGGTACCGGAAGAGGTGTCACGAGAAATAACAACGATCTGTGCGTCTTCACCGCCAAGCTCTTTCCAGTTGGTGATTTTGCCGGTGTAGATGCCAAGCAGCTGTTCCTTGGTCAGGGCGCTGACGGGGTTGGCAGGGTTTACAACGGGAACGATGCAGTCGAGAGCGACGATGAACTGCTCAGGTGCGCGGCCATTATCAGTAGCTTTCTGAGCTTCTGCGGATTTCATGTCACGGGACATCATGGCGATGTCGGTGGTGCCGTCAATCAGAGCTTTAGCTCCGTTGGAAGAACCGCCGCCGGAAATGGAGATGGATACGTTGGGATTTGCTTTCATGAAAGCTTCAGCAGCTTTCTGCATGAGAGGCAGAACAGTGGTGGAACCCTTAACCTGAATGGTGCCGGCAAATGCGGAACCTGTAAATGCCATTACCAGAACGGCAGCAAGAGCGATAATCTTTTTCATGATTTCCTCCAAAAATGGATTTTAATTGCAGACGCAGATTCACCGTGTCCGTTTTGTTTCGCTGAGACAGTGTCTATCCGAACTTGGTTACGAACCTGTTACGGCGAAGAGAAAGGTCAGTTACAGTGTTGTTATGCGCACTGTTTTACAGCTCCAAGTCACTGGCATGCCCCTTGCTTATCTTGTGAAACAAACAATAATCACAAGATGGAGTAGACCCCATGAAAACCAGATATGCCATAATCGGCGCGGGTCCGACCGGTCTCGGAGCGGCCAGAAGGCTGAGCGAACTGGGGGAAAAATCGTTCGTTGTGCTGGAAAAAAATTCCTGGGCCGGAGGGCTGGCCTCAAGCTTCACCGATGAAAAAGGTTTCACCTGGGACATCGGCGGGCACGTGGCTTTTTCACACTATGAATATTATGACCGGCTGCTGGATGAGCTGCTCAAGGACGAGTACATCGAGCATCTGCGTGAATCATGGGTTCGCGCCTGCGGGAACTGGGTGCCCTACCCGTTCCAGAACAACATAAGATACCTGCCCAATCAGGAACGCTGGGAATGCGTCCGGGGCCTGCTTCCCGGAGAAAGGCCGGAGGAGCCACCCCGAAACTTCGAAGAATGGATTCAAAAGATCTTCGGGGAAGGCATCGCTCGCCACTTCATGCTTCCCTACAACTACAAGGTCTGGGCTACCTATCCTGAGAAAATGTCCTTTTCATGGATCGGTGAACGAGTCAGTGTCATAGACCTGCGTTCTGTGCTCAAGAACATACTGCTTGAACGTGACCAGCTGTCCTGGGGCCCGAACAACAAATTCCGCTTTCCGCTCAAAGGCGGCACTGGAACCATCTACCGCAGGCTGGCCGACACCCTGAAGCAGCACATCAGATACAACACCGAAATCATCTCCATCGACCAGCAGCAAAAGAAAATCGCCGACTCAAACGGCAACTCCTTTGAATACGACAGGCTGCTGAACACCGGCCCCGTAGACATCCTGACCTCCCGCTGGCTGAAGAGAGCCGACGAGAGGCTGGTCAACGCCGCGGCCGCACTCAAACACAACGGAGTGATCGTCACAGGAATCGGCCTTGCCACTTCAAAGCCCGATTCCCGCTGCTGGATGTATTTCCCTGAAGACAACAGCCCGTTCTACCGGGTCACCAACTTCCACAACTACTCCCCCAACAATACCCCGATTCCCGGAACCGGGAGGGCCCTGATGTGCGAAGTTTCCTATTCAACCGACAAGGAGGTCAATGAATCCGAGGTGGTACAGCAGGTTGAAGACGGCCTGGTCAACACCACCATGCTGGAGGAATCCGACCGCAAGGATATCGTCTCCCGCTGGTCCATAAATGTGGATTACGGCTATCCCATCCCTTGCCTGCAACGCGATGAAGCGTTAAAGATTTTACAGCCTGCGCTTGAGTCCATGCATATCTATTCCAGAGGCCGTTTCGGTGGCTGGAAATACGAGGTTTCAAACATGGATCACTCCGTAATGCAGGGTGTTGAATGGGCTGAAAGGATGGTTAACGGTCAGCCTGAAACCACATACAGGATTTAAATACACTCATGACAATTTCCAGCGCCACCTACGAACAGAGACGGGAGAATGTACGCAGACGCCTCAAAGACCGCGGATATCCCGCTCTGCTGATCAACTCTGCGGCCAACAGGTACTACCTCAGCGGATTCGAGCTTCATGACCCACAGTGCAACGAAAGCGCCGGCTGGCTGATCATAACCCCCGAAGGTCGCGATTTCCTGCTCACCGACCCACGCTACCTCGACGCCGCCCGCCGGGTATGGAGTGAAGAGGACATCTTCATCTATTCCGGACGCAAATTCGATGCCCTTAGCGGATTTTTCAAATCCAACGGAATCAGGCATCTTGCCTATGACCCAAAATCGATCAATATTTTCGAGCATGAACAACTGAGCGAACTGTGCGAACTTCGGCAGATTTCAGGACTGGTGGAAGACCTCAGGCTGATCAAGGATGAAACCGAAATCAGGCTGATGGAAGAATCCTGCGCACTCAACCACAAGGTTTACGAACTTCTTGAGCCCAAGCTGCAGGAAGGCGTGACCGAATACGAAATATCATGGGAAGTTGAACAGCTTTTCCGCAACAACGGAGCTTCCGAGCTTTCCTTTTCCACCATCGTCGGCGTCGGCCCCAATGCCGCCCTGCCCCACGCCATTCCCGGCAATAACAAGCTGCGGGAAGGAGATCTCGTCCTCATAGACATGGGTGGAAGACTCGGAGACTACTGCTCCGACCAGACCCGCACCTTCTGGGTTGGAGATAAACCGTCCGACCGGTTCCTTACCGTGCGCGATCAGGTTCAGGAAGCCCAGATGGCGGCCATAAAGACCCTGCGTCCCGGACTGCCCATACAGCACGCCTACCACACAGCCCGTGCTGTCTTCGAAAAATACGGCGTTGCAGAATACTTCACCCATTCCCTCGGACACGGCATCGGCCTTGAAACACACGAAATGCCAAGTGTAAGCCCTATTGCCAAGGGAGAACTCAAACCAGGCATGGTCATCACCGTCGAGCCTGGCCTCTACTACCCCGACTGGGGCGGCATCCGCTGGGAATACATGGTGCTCATCACCGAAGACGGCTACAAGATCATGTAAAACGGCTCTACGAGGCTGGCTTTGATGCGCTATGCGCTTTTAGGCAATCCGATTTCGTCTCCGGCGGCCAAAGGAGCAAGTCATCTCTGCTCTCCATATCCGTAAGACTCGAAGCGGAGCTTCTCGCCTAACGGCTAATGGCCCTTTGGAATCCCTATCCGTTTAGAGCATTCACTTAAGTAGGGATTCACTGTAGCCATTTACAAATCATAATTTAAGGCCACAGTCATCGTAGCTGCGAGTAACTTTGATTTAATAAACCTGATTGCTTTTAGCGGGGTTTATCCTCTTGGAGGAAAGCCCCGTTTCCAATATTTCACTAACCGATTAACCATAAACTTCCCGGAATACCGTCCTCCATTTCATCAAACCGCCTAGACCCTATTAAGGCGCGTTTTGGGGAGAGGAGAAGGGGAGCCCCCCCTTCCCCTCTGGACGCCGGAGGCACAAAAGAAATGAGTCGAAAAAAAAGAACACCACGTCCGCGCCCGCTGCCGCCTGCCCCGGAGCAGTCCAGCCGTATTTACATTCAGATAGCCCCTGCGGATATCGCCATGTTCCGCTTTCTCATGGAAGCGGTCGACAACCTTGCGCTGTTCACCATCGCCGACCGTTTCAAGGGAGTGCTGCTCCTGCGTTACAGTCCGCATCAGAAGCGGGAATTCTTCGAATTCATGGAAGGGCTCAAGCAGGAAATGGAAATTAAGTTTCTGCCCGACCCCAACGTACCGGCCAAGTAATTTTCATATCAGGAACACGCACCAAAAGCGGTCTGTTAAGGCAGACCGCTTTTTTATTCACCGTAACACAACTCTGCAACACAACCGTAACATTAAACAGCTAAAGATGGAGTGGATATATACTATTAGACAAACATCTGCCTCAAACACATCCAACCGGTGCCAATTATGAAAATACTTGCATGCTACAACATGAAAGGTGGAGTCGGGAAGACAACAACAGCAGTCAACCTCGCCTACCTGAGTGCAGCCAGCGGTAACAGGACCCTTCTCTGGGATCTTGACCCGCAGGGCGCGGCAACATTTCACCTCGGCGTGGACCCGCTGCAGGAAACCAGACTCAAAAAGATCGTCAAAGACAAAAAGCTGATCAAAGAACTTATTGAGCCTACGCCATACAGCAACCTGTCAATTATCCCGGCCGGATTCGAGTACCGCAACATGGACCTGATACTCGACGAGAGCAAAAAAGCCCGCAAAAAAATGAATAAAATCATGGAGTCTCTCCGGGACGAGTATGACGTCTTCATATTCGACTGCCCGCCAAGCATTTCCAACCTTTCAGACGCGGTATTCTCTGCGACCCATTTCATCCTCATGCCGCTGATTCCGGCAATTCTATCGCAGCAGACATTTCTTAAGGTGGACGAATACCTGAAGACCCTGCCCGAAACATCCGCTCAGCTCATTCCATTCTTCAACATGGTGGACCGTCGCAAGAGCGGTCACCGCATGCTGATACTTCAGAGCAAAAAGCAGTTTCCCGGAAAATTCTGCGACAATTCCATCCCCGCCAGAGCCAATGTTGAACGCATGGGAATAGAGCGCACGCCTCTGCATGTGTTTGATCCCAAATCAGATGCAGCATTGTCGTTCTCCGCTCTGTGGCGTGAACTGGAAACCAGAACAGCCACGCCGCAACAGTAACCGCAGGCCGAATTAAGCCCATGAAAAGGTTCGGAGGAGCAGTTTCCCGCAAAACGGTTTTCGTTGACAGCATCAGGAATAGTATTCAATGATATGCAAGTATTCATAACTGCAACTGACTGAAACAACTGGAACTGAACCGGATAAATAGCGGGAGGAAAACATGGAAGACAGGAAGATGGATCTGTACGGCGTCGGCCCCAAAATTTTCAAACCAACCATAATCTTCGGCGTGGCAGCTCTGGTAATATCACTTATCTTCCCCAGAATTTTCTTAATGACCTTCCTGCCCAGTGCCGTTTTCAATATCCTCGGCGGTATCCTTTTGGGCCTCGGACTGGCCTTTCTTTTCATTTCCGGGACCGCCATGAAAAAAGCAGTGGCTGAAGAACGTCTTGAGAAATCAGGGACTTTTGCAATAGTAAGAAACCCATTGTATTTTGCATGGATATCTTTCATCTTTCCGGGCAGTGCAATCGCATCGCAGGCATGGCTCCTTTTCGGTATGAGCTTTGTGGCCTACTATAAATTCCTGCAGTACATCCCGGAAGAAGAAGCCAGACTTGAAGAAGTTTTCGGCAAGGAATACATGGACTACAAAAAGGAAGTCCCGGCCATAGTGCCCAACATGAAAGAACTGCTGTAACGATTTCTGCATTCCCACTGCGTGCCAGAGCAAAAAAGCCTCCGGATATTCATCCGGAGGCTTTTCTATTTCATATCCGCTTCACCTGAAGCAGGAGAAGAACTATCACGTTGCGCCGGGGCACGCAGACGGAGCTGATGCCCGGTTCTTTCCAAGCGGGGTATGCCGGGCTCCGATGGAGGCAAAAGTCGGCCCAAAACGGTTGGATGTCTTTTCCATGACAATGCAGTACAGATCGCGGGGCAATGCACCTTCCTCCATACGCTCTATACTGTGGATTCTGAACCCGCTGGCCAGCCCTCTGATCTTTTCCTCACTGAAAAAATGGACCGCAAACTGCCCGATCTGGAAAAGATCCTCACCTAGATGCTCGCCGGCCCGGTAATGTCGATCAAAAATACTGCGCACGGAATAAACGGCCAGACCTCCGGGCTTTAAAACCCGGTGCATTTCACTGATCAGGCAGGAAATTTCGCAGAAGGTCAGCTCCATGCAGAGAAGCATGTGCGAATAGCAGGCATCAAAACTGGAATCTTCAAAAGGCATGCACCGTCGCACATCAAAGCAACGGGGATCAATGTAAGGAGTGAGCTCACAGGAACAGGCCCTGTCTTTTATATCATCAACGGCAGCACGGGAATAATCCAGAGCCGTAACCCTGATGCCGTCCTCGGCAAAAAGAAAGGTGTCCCTGCCCTGACCGCATCCGGGCTCAAGGACTGAACGCACACCCTTTTCCCGAAAAAGCGCAAGAGCTTTTTCAGCAAACAGGCTGGGCCCCTCTCCAAAGTAGGCCTCAGATTCCGTAAAAACCTGATCCCAGAGAGTCTGCTGCTCAACTGCGGCGTTCATAACAGATTTCATTTCCCCCCCCTTCTGCTAGCAACCAACTAGGTAGGTAATATTACACCTGCGCAAACTAATCAACCGCTCCTACCGGGCACACACTGGCACACTGCCCGCAGAGAATGCACTCAGTAGATGACACGGGCTCTCCGCGCATGACCGCTGCCATAACATCCACATCCATGGGGCAGTTTTCATTGCACTGCCCGCAGCCCACGCACTCCCTTCCGGTAGGCTTTTTTCTAATCCTTGCCAGCGAAGTCCCGGGCTTCATGAGACATAGAATACGGCAGAAGGCCCGCTTTTTCCTGAAGATAAATGCAAGGGAAACAGCACAGGCGTAATAAACTCCATTACCGACCATAAACCACAAAAGCTGTCCACTCTTGCCATGTTCAGGATCAATGTGCAGTGAGCGGTAGTCATAACCTGATGCAAGACAAAGGATCGGAATCGCCAACGATAAAAACAAAGCCGGCCAGCGCATATGGGTCCACCGGTAACTCACAGGTCTGTTTTCGTGAACCGGCAGCCACTCCAGCAGCGCGGCAGTCCAGCAGGCCCACCCACAAAAACCGCGGCCCCAGATCAGGGGGCCGACAACTTTGGCCACGGCATAGTGGATAAGTACGCGGGTAAATACCCCGGTGCTCAAAAAGAATGCGTAATAGAAAACCGTCTCTTCCAGCTGCAGATTCTCTCTCTGCATCAGCCCCAGAAAAATCAGGAAAACCGGCGACACAGCAAGGATGGCCAGACGCCGTCCGAGATCCTTCCGCTTCCCCTCAAAACGTCGGCTGACGCTGACACCAAGAGAAACACATCCGCCCACATATGGAAATATCAACAGAAATCCCCACCAGCCGATGGACAGATAAAGGGAAAGCCCCACAACTACTCCGATAACGGATGGCAGGAATGCTGAGCCGGGCACGCTTGACACGACGGCACGAGAATTACTTGATTTCATGTTCGGAACAATAACATCGTTCACACGACAGACAACGTCAATCAGGTTACAAAACCAGAGTTACACTCCCTGTCGGTCCATGCTGCGGTAATTGATCGCCTCAGCAAGGTGGTGAACCTGAATATTTGCTGATTCCGAAAGGTCGGCAATGGTCCGGGCAATACGCAAAATTCTGGTATAGGCCCGCGCGGAAAGTCCAAGGCTGTGAACGGCCTGCTCAAGGAAGGTATGTTCGGAATCGGTCAGGCGACAGAACTTTTCCAGTGAGGACCCGGACAATTCGCTGTTGGTTAGAATCGGCATTCCCTTGTACCTCTCAGCCTGAATATCGCGCACCCGTTCGATATTGGACCGCATAGTGGCTGAATCCAGCCCCTTGGACTCCCGCAAGTCCTTGTAGTCAACAGCCGGGACTTCAATCTGCAGGTCGATGCGGTCCAGCAGCGGCCCGGACAGACGGGAAGAATAGCGGGCAACCGCCTGAGGGGAACAGGAGCAGACATGGCGGTCATCGGTATAATAGCCGCAGGGACAGGGATTCATGGCCGCTACCAGCATGAAGTCGGCAGGATAGGAAAGAGACATCGCCGCACGGGAAATGGTCACTTCGCCGCCTTCCAGAGGCTGCCGCAACACTTCAAGCACGTTCTTCTTGAACTCGGGAAGTTCATCAAGAAAAAGAACGCCTCTGTGTGCCAGGGAAACCTCTCCGGGTTTGGGGTATGCCCCGCCGCCGATAAGCCCTGCGTCTGAAATTGTGTGATGGGGAGCCCTAAACGGACGGGTTACCACCAGCGACCGGTCCCGGTCCAACTGCCCGGATACGCTGTAAATCTTGGTAACTTCCAGCGCTTCTTCAAAAAGCAGCGGGGGCAGAACTGTGGGAATCCGCTGGGCCAGCATGGTCTTACCGCTTCCCGGAGGACCAATGAAAAGAATATTGTGGTTGCCTGCAGCCCCGATCTCAATAGCCCGCTTGGCGTGTTCCTGACCTTTCACCTCAGCAAAATCCGTGGAAAAATTCCGCCTGCCCTCCCAAAGCATTGATGTATCAACTCTTGAAGGAGTTATCGAGCTGTCACCGACAAGAAACGACACCAGCTCGGCCAGAGTTGCTACCCCGTAAACATCCAGTCCCTCGACCACGGCAGCTTCATTGACATTCTCAGGGCAGACAATGAGCCCCTTTGCTCCCTTGCGTCTGGCCTCTATGGCTAACGGAAGGACCCCATGAACCGGCTTGACTCCGCCTGAAAGGGACAATTCGCCAGCCAGATACCAGCCTTCAAGAGCAGCCGAATCAATAATGCCAGCCGCCCCAAGCAGAGCCACAGCCAAAGGCAGGTCATAGGCGGAGCCGGCCTTGCGAATATCCGCCGGGGCAAGGTTGACAGTAATACGTGAGGGCGGCAGACGAAATCCGCTGTTCTTGAGTGCGGAAAACACGCGTTCCTTGCTTTCCTTAACCGCACCCTCAGCCAGCCCTACCATGGTAAACGCCGGCATTCCCTGCCGGGTGAGATCAACTTCCAGATCAACTTTAAATGCATCAATGCCCATGAGGGCAGCACAGGAAACCTTGGCAATCATAATCAGTCCGCTTACCCTTGAATTACTTATGAATGAAATAAACGAACAACTGATATAGGGTTTCTTGAGTCATGGCAAGGAAACAGGAGCCGGAGTACATATAAATAGGGCTGCCCGGCTGCCATTGCGAAAGAACTTTAATACTACCCCTTCCAGCCCTTTCCACCCCCGGATTTGACGAACTGCCCGATCTTAAAATCCTCATGTAAAAGATGCTCTATCAACCAGCGTGCAAGCAGATCCTTTGCTTCTTCCCAGCTGACGTGTTCCTTATGAAATCTCGCTGACTGCAGTTGCTTGACCTTACCCTTAAGCTCCTTATGAGCCCGCTTTTGTTCAGCAAGGTACGGATACTCAATCTGCTCCATGTATTTCTCTTCGGAATTGAAATGGTATACAGCATACTCCCGCAACTGCCCAAACAACGCATCCAATGCAGCATCCTCCTTTCCGCTCTTACTCTTATCGAGAACCTCGTTGACGATTCTGATCAATTCCTTGTGCTGATTATCTATTTCCTCTACCCCGATTTTCAGACCGTCATGCCATTCAATCCTTGCCATCTTCCACCTCGCCAGCTCTCAAAACAGTGCACGTAATACTATTACTATGCACTAACGGAAAATCTGAGACAACTTAATATCAACGCAAACAATCCCCTGAACTCATCTTGCCATTTTTTTTCATCAACGCTAACACCGGATCAAGATATATTAATTTTAATTAAGTTATATCCAGCAACTACCAGATATATTCTCAGGGAGTCCTTCATGTCGCGTTTCCTTCCAAACGGAGAAGTATGCATTGCCGTAACGGCTTACAACCGAAGCAGCCACACCCGCAGAACAATTGAATCCATATGGAAACACGCCGGATGTGACTTCACCCTGTGTGTGGTAGACAACGCCAGCACTGACGATACATGGGATGTTCTCTGTGAACTTCGCGATAAGGGATTGATCCACTACGCCTACAGATTCACCAAAAACATGGGACCGGCTGTAGCCGTCAACCACGTATGGTCACAGTTTACCGCTCCATATTACCTGCGGCTGGACAATGACATATTCTTTTCCAAAGACGGATGGCTCAAGGAAATGTGCGCGCTGAGCGAAAAGCACAAGGACATCAGCGTGCTATCCTATCCGATTTTTTTCGGTCACGACAGCTACAGAAAAATCCATACCATGTATGGCGATGACCTGCTTGACCGGGCTGACCGCAACGGATCCCACCCCGGTGGAATCTTCATGATGGATTATTTTTCTTTTAAAGAGTCCGGATACTGGAACGAGGATTACGGCTCTTACGGGGCAGAAGACGGGGACTACAGTGTCCGCATTGACCTGATGGGCCGCAAAAGGCTCTATATAAACTGCTTCGACTGGGGCACGCATGACGATTTTTCATACGGAGAAGTTGAAAAATATCAGTATTCCAAATCGATCAGACAGCAATCCCACAAGCAGTATGGCGGGCTATTTCAAATCAACAATATGATGTACCATTTCAAGCTCAGAAATCTGCGCACAACACGTAAATATATTACCAGCACAGTGGACGACCTTGTTTCCTTCACACTTGATCGTGAATACTCAACCCGCATCACCAGGGTGCAGTCGGATATCCGCAAAGCTTTGATCACTGCAGCTGAAAGCGGGATTGAGATAGACCGCATCAACCGATCAATCCTGACCAGGCTGGTCAAAGCGGTTTCTCCCGGATCAATTATCGATACTCTGGACGGCTCATTTTAATCTCAAAGCCCGAAAAAAAAACTAAAGCCCCGGCACAAATGTACCGGGGCTTTCTTAATAACCAGATTTCAACCTGCCGAGCTAATGGATGAAGTCTCCAATGCGCTCCCAGCGTACGGTCTTGGGACCACCCCAGGACCAATAGATTATCCACGCCTTTCCTAAGATATTCTCGCGGGGCACGTTGCCCCAGAACCGGGAATCATTGGATCCGTCGCGGTTGTCCCCCATGACGAAGTATTCGCCTTCGGGAATTGTGCGCGCGGGCATATTGTCGCGCAGGGTTGAAACGTGGGCATTGTCAGTATACTGAACGTAGGGCTCGACGAGCTCCCTGCCATTCACGAAAACCTTCTTGTTCTTGATCTCAACGGTATCTCCGGGCACACCGATGACCCTTTTGATGTAATCCTTGCTGGGATCACCTGGATACTTGAAAACGATGATGTCCTTGTACTCCGGATCACCGACGGGAACGATAACCTTTCCAGTGAAAGGAATCTTCACCCCGTAGGAAAACTTGCTCACCAGCAGATGATCCCCGATCTGCAGCGTCTGCAGCATGGAACCGGAAGGGATTTTAAAGGCCTGTACAATGAAAGTCCTGATTACCAGGGCCAGCAAAAGCGCGATAAACAACGCTTCGATGTATTCTTTGACAGTACTCTGCCATCTGGGATTCATAATAATGTCCTTATCTCCACCTGCGTAATTTTCGCTGGGAGTAGCATTTTTATTTAATCTTCGCCAGCTTTTAAAACCGCCATGAAAGCTTCCTGCGGAATCTCCACGTTACCCATTTTCTTCATGCGCTTCTTACCTTCCTTCTGCTTTTCCAGAAGCTTGCGCTTACGGGTAATATCGCCGCCGTAACATTTGGCAGTAACGTTCTTGCGGAACGGGGCAACCCTTTCCTTGGCGATGATCTTGCGGCCGATGGCGGCCTGGATGACGATTTCAAACATCTGGCGCGGGATGGCTCTCTTAAGTTTGAGAGCCAGCGACCTACCGAAAGGATAGGCCGAATCCTTATGGACAATGGCGGAAAAAGCATCCACCGGCTCGGTATTGATCAGGATATCCAGCTTGACCAGGTTGGACTCGCGGTAATCAATAATTTCATAATCAAGGGACGCGTAACCCTTGGTGTGGGATTTCAGCTTGTCGAAGAAATCGTACATGATTTCAGCGAAAGGCACCTCATAGGTAATGATAACCCTTGAGGAAGTCAGGTAACGCATGTCCTTCTGAATGCCGCGTTTTTCCTCACAAAGCTTCAGAACCGCACCAACGTAATCGTTTGGCACGTGAATTTCAAGGCGGCAGTAAGGTTCAGCCAGCGACTCAAGGTCTCCGGCGTCCGGCATCTTGCTGGGGTTGTCAATCTCAAGGACATTCCCGTTATTCAACTTGGCCTGATAGACAACAGAGGGCGCAGTGGCAATCAGCTTGGCCTGAAACTCCCTTTCGAGACGCTCCTGAACGATCTCCATGTGCAGCAGCCCGAGGAAACCGCAACGGAAGCCGAATCCGAGCGCGGTTGAGGTTTCAGGCTCAAAAGAAAAGGCTGTATCGTTCAGTTGGAGTTTTTCCAGTGCGATTTTGAGCGGCTCGTATTCCGCGGGCTCAATGGGGTAAAGACCGCAGAAAACCATGGGCTTCACTTCCTGAAATCCGGGGAAAGGATCTGAAACCGGGTTGGCTGCCAGGGTAACAGTATCACCTACAGGTGCGTCGTTGAGCTCTTTCATGCTGGCGCAGAGGAACCCTACTTCACCGGCGCCGAGGGAATTAACCTTCTGAGGCTCGGGGGTGTATACACCAAGCGTGGTCACGTCGAAAGTGCGCTTTGTAGAATAGATCTGAATCCTGTCGCCTTTCCTGATGGTTCCGTCCAGAATACGGAACAGAACCACGACGCCCTGATATGAATCGTACCAGGAGTCAAAGATGAGGGCCTTGAGCGGCGCTTCGGGATCGCCATCCGGCGGCGGCAGGTCCTTTACGATAGATTCGAGAACCTGATCGACATTAAGCCCTGTCTTGGCGCTGATCATCAGTGGGTCGGCGCACTCCAGACCGATGACCTCTTCGATCTCCTGCGCAACGCGCTCACAGTCGGCACTGGGCAGATCAACCTTGTTGAGCACCGGCACGATTTCAAGATCGTGGTCAAGAGCGAGAAATACGTTGGCCAGAGTCTGTGCCTCGACACCCTGAGTGGAGTCCACCACCAGCAGAGCTCCTTCGGACGCGGCCAGACTGCGCGAAACCTCATAGCTGAAGTCAACGTGACCCGGAGTATCGATGAGGTTCAGGATGTATTCCCTGCCATCCTTGGCCTTGTACGGAATGCGTACAGTCTGGGCCTTGATGGTGATACCACGCTCCTGCTCAAGTTCCATCTTGTCCAGATACTGATCCTTTTTCTCGCGCTCGGAAACAAGCCCGGTAAGTTCAAGAATACGGTCAGCAAGAGTGGACTTGCCGTGGTCGATGTGCGCAATGATGCTGAAATTTCTTATTTTTTCTAGTTTTGCCATATTAAAAAATGTCGGCGGCCTTTCCCGGCCGTCGGCTTAGGTTATCTCAACTATTTAGATGTATGCCTCTGAAAAAGGCGAAAGGGGTTCCTTATTACGGTATTTGCAGGAAACTGTCTAATACGGAATTGCAACCCAGACAAGCCAAACCGTACGGGCAACCGCATATTGTGATCCTATCAGATATTCCCGCACCAATCACCAACAGAACCGACTTAATGAAAAACTTGCCATCCTCTCAAAACAGCAAGCAATCCGACAGTAATCCATCTAAAACAACCATAACTGTCACGCTTAGGTTATGTAAAACATGTTACAAAACATACAGATACTTTCACCGCACTGTATTTTGTGTCATTTTTATTACAAAAACGATTGATTGACCCATCAAATTATATTACGTCAAAAGAAAGATGTTTTACAAATTTGCACTACACTACACTGCTTCAGAAATTGGCTGTCAATAAATTCCATATGTTAATATGGACCGACAAGACAAAAGCCAGTGCAAAATTAAACTACTGCTTTGGCAGACTATTTCTGAATGTTCTTTGGAATCAGACTTTGCCCAGCGCGCTGCCCGGAAGCGCATAGTCAAGGGCTGCGGCCTGCTGCGAATAGGCGTTAATCGCCCTTGTCCGCATGTAGCCGGAGCTCCCGGGATTGTACGTGGCGGAGTCCTCCGAAAGAGTTGCTTGCGTCAATGCCAGCTGCTGATATACGTTCTGGACGTGACGCTCTTCGCTCTGGGTTCGAGGATAGGTTTGTGATCGGAACTTCTGCGAGGCCTTTTCGGCTTCGCCCGGCTCAAATTCGAGGTCCTTTGCAGTGAAGTTGACACCCAGCTTGCCAATACGGAAGCCGAAACTGCGCGTGGTCACCCGCGCGGTCATTTTTTCGACTTCCTTTTCAGTCTGTCCGGACCACATCTTCATGTTTTCTGCGTACTGGCTGACACCCTGCGCCGCTATTTTCATTACTTACCCCGTTGGAAACACCGTTTCCCACGCACAAAAAAAGGCCGACTGCCATTTCTGGCAATCCGCCGTATCTGCGATTTTTTCGCAATCTTCCCTGAAGGATACGTGGGATCTTCGGCTTCCGTCCGTGGAAGCTGATGAAAATAAAGATCTGCTAAGTTGTGTTAAATATAATACTCCTCGGCAGGTTTGGCAAGTGCGGAAGACTTGGTCTTGCTTTCCGGTGGCCAAAGAATTAACTTCCCCATAAACTTAAGCAGTGTAGGAGATTATGAGCAACAAAATTCTTACGAAAAAGGCACTTATCCCCGGCCAGACAAGCATGCTGGTCATCGACTGTCCTCAAATCGCCGCAAAGGCCAAACCGGGCAATTTCGTCATTCTGCGCATCCACGACAAGGGCGAAAGAGTTCCCCTCACTATCGCTGACACTGACCGGGAAGCAGGAACCATCACCATCGTCTACCTTGTCGTAGGTAAAAGTTCCGCCCTGCTTGAAACCCTTAATGAAGGCGACACCATCCTTGATGTATGCGGTCCGCTGGGCAAGCCCACACACATTGAAAAGTCCGGCACTGTTATCTGTGTCGGCGGCGGAACCGGAATCGCTGCCATGCATCATATTGCCAAGGGCCACCACATGGCCGGAAACCATGTTGTCGCCATTGTCGGAGCACGCAGCAAAGACCTGCTCCTCTTCTGTGACGAACTGGGCGGATTCTGCCCTGAACTCCTCATTGCCACCGACGACGGAAGTACCGGGCACAAGGGTTTTGTTACCGATGTCCTGCGCGAACGCCTTGAAAAAGACAAGGATGTCTCCGAAGTTGTTGCCATCGGCCCCGTTCCCATGATGGAAGCCGTATCCAAGGTCACCAAACCTTTCGGAGTGAAAACCACGGTCAGCCTGAACTCGATCATGGTTGACGGCGTGGGCATGTGCGGAGCCTGCCGCTGCAACATCGGCGGCGAAACCAAGTTCGCCTGTGTGGACGGCCCTGAATTCGACGGACACAAAGTCGATTTCAACGAACTGAGAATGCGCCTCGCCCAATACAAAGAGCAGGAAAACATCTCCATGGACCTGTTCAGGAGGGATCATGGTTAATAAACAGAATTTCACCCCCACCCGTACCCCCATGCCGGAACAGCCGGCTGATGTGCGCAACAAGAACTTCCTTGAAGTGGCCCTAGGCTACACCAAGGAGCAAGCCATGGCCGAAGCTGCCCGCTGCCTTCAGTGCAAGACTCCGCTCTGCCAGAAAGGCTGTCCTGTTGAGATCGACATCAAAAGTTTTGTCAAACACCTTGCTGACGGGGATATTCCGTCCGCTTACCGGGTGATCAAGGAAACCAACTCCCTGCCCGCTGTCTGCGGCCGAGTCTGTCCGCAGGAAAACCAGTGCGAAGGCTCCTGCATTCTCGGCAAAAAATACGAGCCTGTGGCCATCGGACGACTGGAAAGATTTGTCGCCGACACATTTGACAGCGATTCCGCCTGTGAAATGATCACCGGCCACACCGCCTGCAGTCTGCCCAACGAGCAGTTCAAGGTGGCCTGCATCGGTTCCGGCCCCTCATCCCTCACTGTTGCCGGCTATCTGGCCGCGCGCGGAGTTCCCGTAACCGTATTCGAGGCCCTGCACGAAATCGGCGGCGTACTGATCTATGGTATCCCCGAATTCCGCCTGCCCAAATCCATCGTTGCCCGTGAAGTCGGTGCGCTCTGGTCCAAGGGCGTGACCTTCCTGCCCAACTATGTGGGCGGAAAGACCGTCACCGTTCAGGACCTGCTTGATGACGGTTTCGATGCTATCTTCATCGGTGTCGGTGCCGGACTGCCATGGTTCCTGAATATCCCCGGTGAGAACCTCGTGGGTGTATATTCCTCCAACGAATACCTGACCCGCATCAACCTCGGCCGTGCATACGATTTTCCGACCTACGACACCCCCGCACCCAGGGCCCGCAACGTAGCAGTCATCGGCGGCGGCAACGTTGCCATGGACGCAGCCCGTACCGCCCTGCGCCTCGGTGCCGAAAACGTATACATCACCTACCGCCGCACACAGGAAGAGATGCCCGCACGCCTTGAAGAGCTGCACCACGCCATCGAAGAAGGCGTAAAGCTCGAGCTGCTGACCTCCCCCATCGCCATCAACGGCGACGAGAATTCCCATGTGAAATCCATGACCCTGCAGGTAATGGAACTGGGCGAACCGGACGATTCAGGACGCCGCCGTCCCGTTGCTGTGGAAGGCAAGACCAGGGAACTGGAAGTGGACATGGTCATCCTCGCCGTGGGAACCGGTGCCAACCCCGTTCTGCTCGAAGCCACACCCGGCCTTGAAACCAACAAATGGGGCTACATCGTAACCAACGCCGAAACCGGCGAAACATCGATCCCCAACGTATACGCAGGCGGAGACATCGCCGGCGGTTCTGCAACCGTAATCTCGGCCATGGGCGCAGGACGCCGCGCTGCCAAGACCATTGCGGACAAGCTGGGAGTTTAGCCGTCCGGTTGAAGTTGATGCGCTTTGCGCTTTTGACAGTTTGATTTCGCCTCCGGCGGCCAAAGGGTCCGCGACCCTTTGGAATCCCTATCAGGTTTCATAACAACTTATAAAACTGCCGCTTGGGAGTCATGTTTTGCTTAGTTGAGGCAATACCATGTCAGGGAAAATGGATTAAGACGACCACGCGATTTTAGGGATCAACATCACACTAGCTCTTTGGACCGCGCTTTTGAAATGTATCAAGGCGAAGCTGAACAGACTCAGCTTCGCCCTTTTTTTCGACCGAAAGACAGGTCGTTTTTCGTGGACAGAAAAACTATCCGGACATAACATTGTCCGGAGCTGCATACTTGGAAACATTCCATCAAAAACAAGATATATCATGACCATAGACAGATTCGATTTTGACGCTACCCTGTTAACCGTAAACTTCGCCACCCGCCTCCTCGCCATGGAGGTGGACCGCGATGTGCTCATTGACCGCACCATTGAAGCCTTCTGCGATCTCGGAGCCTGCAGGGATGCCACACTCATGATGTATGACGAATACAAGCAGCTCCGCGGTGTAGGGGCTTCCCTGCAGCAGCGCAGGTTCATTATCAACGAGGAAATACCGTTGACCAATGCCATGCTGGAAGCGGCCCAGTCCCTGAAACCGGTGGTACGCCCGGTCTGCGACGACTCAATCTACCCGCTGCCAGCCGAGAGCTGCGACACGGACAAAACCTGCCTGTGCGTACCGCTAGTCGGTTCCCGCGACCGCATTCGCGGCTTTGTCACCCTCTACCGGGAAAAGGAACGGCAGTGGGAACTTTCGGAAATTTTCCAGTTGGGGATCATATCAACCGTAGCTGCCATTTCATTCGAGAACTCGAATCTCTTCCGCCAGACCATCGAAGACAGTCTGACCGGGCTGTACCTGCGCCGCTACCTGTTCATCAGGCTGCGCGAAGAAGTGCAGCGGGTCAAACGGAGAGGCGGGCCGCTCTCGGTCATCATGCTGGACGTGGACCACTTCAAGGATGTCAATGACATGTACGGCCATGCCACCGGGGACGCAGTGCTGCGCGCGGTAGGAGAACTGCTGAACGATAACAGCCGCAAGGGTGTAGACCTGCCCTGCCGCTACGGCGGCGAGGAATTTGTCGTGCTCATGCCCGGTTCCGACAAAAAGGAAGCCAAAATCGTTGCCGAAAGAATCCGCTCAGCCTGTCAGCAGAAAATCATCCATGCACCGGAAGGTGATATCAGGATAACCATGAGCTCCGGAATCGCCTCAATCGAAGAGTGCGAAAACATCTGTGCGGATGCGCTGCTCAAAAAGGCCGATAAAAGGCTCTACCGGGCCAAAGAAGCCGGGCGCAACCGCACTGTATGCCTTGACGGATAACCGCTCACCATATTTCCAACCGCAGGGGAAGGCTCCGGCAGCATTCCAACGGTCCTGACACAGGTCCGGTATTTGTTGACGCCCATCACATTATTCTGTTTATATTATAAGCTGTAGTCAGTTCATGTACCGAAGATAACCGGAGGGAAGGACATGTTGAAAAACAGAGCTGCAGCCATCTACCTTTTTGCACTGCCGATCATAGCCGCCTGCCTGGTCATGCTGAATATCCCCGCAGTGGCCGCCGGGACCGATTCGCCTGAAAAGTGGTTCGATACCATTACCCCGGAAACCAAGATGATCATCGCAGGTGTTGCGCTTGTAGCCATAGCCCTGCTCATTACCTTTATTTCCACCCGCAGATACCGCATTCCCACCTCTGCCGAAGCCAAATTCACGCTTGAGAAATACGAGCAGGATCTCAAAAGGCGCATCAACGAGCTGAAGATGGAACTCACGTCCATCTCCGAAAGCTATTCACCTGAACGGCTGAAGATTACCGCCGCACTCAAGGAGGCTGAACAGCGGCTTAATTTCATTGAATCCGGCTACGAAAAGGCCGTTAACGGCATGACCGGACTGGCCGGGGAGCTGGAAGTGCTGCGAGGCTGGGTTTCCGAAACGGAAATCGAATCCGCTGAATCCATGCTGGTGTCAGGCAAGACCGAGGAGGCCAGGGCAATCTGGGCGCGGATCGCCACCGAGTCCGGCATACGAAAGGAAGCCTATGCCAGAAGGGAGGCCGACGCATGGTTCCATCTGGCCCTGCTGGCAAGGGCGGACCTTGATTACGAAGCAGCCATGGATGCGTTCATCAGGAGCATTGAAACCGGCAAGGCCGGCATAGCCCATATTGCCGAGGCAGCGAACATGGCACTGAAAATAAAGGATTACCACAACGCCGAAGGGCTGTACAAGGAAGCCCTGAGCATGGCCGTAGACTGCGACGAATGCACAAAAAACACCATCCGCAACTGCCAGACCGGACTGGCCGACGTCTACGTGCATTCAGGAAAATACGCCGAAGCCCTGCCGCTCTACAAAACCGCCCTCGCCACCGTAATTGAGGTCTACGGCGAGCAGTCCACCCCCACCGCCGACACCTATCTCAAAGTAGCCCGCTGGCACAAGGAACAGGGGCAGGAAGCCGAAGCCGCTGAATTCTGCCGCAAGGCCATGAACATATACACCCTGCTGCTGCCGGGGCAGAATCCACGGGTCGTGGCGGCTCGGGAGATGTGTGGGGATTAAACCCACACATCATTCTCCGCAGTCATCTCCCCGCCGCTTTCGCCGGTATTCACCACCCCGCGCGGCTCAATGAGCATGACCTTGCATTCTTCCTTTGCGACGGGCCTGTGGCTTAACCCTCTGGGCACTACGAACATTTCGCCAGCGGAAAGCTCCACCCTGCCGTCTTCGAATTCAATAGCCAACTGCCCTTCAAGCACTATGAATGTTTCGTCGGTATCCTTATGGTCGTGCCAGACAAACTCGCCCTGCAACTTGGCAAGTTTGAACTGATAATCGTTCATTTCCGCTATGACGCGCGGCGACCAGTGTTCGCTGAACTTGGCAAGCTTATCCTTGAAATTAATGGCATCGAATTTCATATTTTATCCTTTTTATTAGAAGTTTATGTTGCTTATCAGGTTGCCGGAGCAGACACACTAATATACTGAGCGTTCTCCGCGATAGCACAAAGTTGCCTTGTCCGGTAATATACGCACACCGGGTTTGAATCAAATCCTGTTTCCCGCTATAGAATTTGTATACGAATTTTCTACACTTCATGGAGAAAGCGGATGAAGTCATTCCAAGAGCAGTCCCTGAAAGACCAACTGACCGAAATAGCGGACAAAGACACCAAATACGCCCACGGCGGCAACCTGCGCAGGCTGGCCGAACGGGCCGGATGCCCTTCCTCCGAGATTGTCGATTTTTCCGCCAACATCAACCCGCTCGGCCCTCCGGCATGGCTGCAGCAGGAGGTTGTACGCGCCCTTGCTGAAGTGGACCGTTACCCGGACCCGGAATGTTCGGAACTGACACTGGCCGCCTGCGAGAAATATTCGGTCTGGCCTACGGAATGTGTGGCCGGAAACGGGGCATCTGAACTCATCGCCGCCATTGCCCGCATCGGGGGCTTCAAAAGGGCGGTCATCCCTGTGCCCTGCTATGTGGATTATGAACGGTCCTGCAAACTGGCCGGACTGAAAACCGAACAGATCCCCCTTGATCCGCAGAAGAACTTCGCCCCGGATTTCGATACCCTTTCGTCGTTTCTGGAAGTCTCCCCGGCCCTTGTCTTTCTGGCCCAGCCCAACAACCCTACCGGGACAGCCTTTGACCCGGCGGAACTCAAGGTACTGGCCCGCCGCCACCCGGATTCCCGGTTCATAGTGGACGAATCCTTCGCCGACTTCGTTCCCGGACTGGAACGGCTGACCGGCAAACGCCCGTCCAACGTCATCACCATTCTTTCGCTGACCAAATTCTACGCCATTCCCGGCCTGCGTCTGGGTCTGGCCTTTGCTTCGCCTGACATCATCATGGAAATAAGGAATGTGCTGCCCTGCTGGTCGGTAAACATTCTGGCCCAGAAGGTCGGGCTGCGCTGCATTCGTGATGAAGAGTATGAACGCAGAAGCATTGAGACCACCATCCGGCTGCGCGAACAGCTGGTAAAGGATCTCGGCCAGATTCCGGGACTTCGCGCACTGCCCTCGCAGGCCAATTTCCTGCTCTGTCAGGTGCAGCGTGTGGGCATGGATGCAAGCGGTCTGATCGCCCACCTGCTGAAAAACAGGGTGGCAGTACGCCACTGCGACAACTTCGACGGGCTGGATTCCACCTATTTCCGCGTGGCAGTACGTACCGAGGAAGAGAACCGGGCCCTCATCAACGGGCTGCGCTCCTTCAGCGGCATGGAAACCGAGCCTGATCAGCCCAAAAAGACACCTGCACTCATGATTCAGGGAACATGCTCCAATGCGGGCAAATCCATTCTGGCCGCGGCCTTCTGCCGCATATTCCTGCAGGACGGATTCAAGGTGGCCCCCTTCAAGGCCCAGAACATGTCGCTGAACTCCTATGTCACCGACGACGGGCTGGAGATGGGCCGGGCACAGGTCACACAGGCGGCGGCCTGCAAGATGTCACCGGATGTGCGCATGAACCCGGTGCTGCTCAAGCCCTCCACCGATGTGGGATCACAGGTCATTGTCATGGGCAGGCCGGTGGGCAACATGAAGGTGCAGAAATATGTGGAGTACAAGCCCACGGCCTTTGAAGCGGTAAAGAACGCCTACGATTCCCTGAGCGAGGACAGCGATGTCATGGTCATTGAAGGAGCCGGCAGCCCGGCGGAGATCAACCTGAAGCAGCACGACATAGTCAACATGGCCATGGCCGGCTACGCTCAGGCCAAGGTGCTGATCACCGGCGACATCGATCGCGGCGGGGTCTTTGCCTCGCTGGCCGGGACCATGGACCTGCTGGAGCAGAAGGAACGCGATCTGGTCTGCGGATTCCTGCTCAACAAGTTCCGTGGCGATGCCTCGCTGCTGACCCCGGCACTGGAATTCACCCTAAGCCATACCGGCAAGCCCGTGCTGGGAACCATCCCCTACATTGCCAGTCTGGGGCTGCCGGATGAGGATTCAGTCTCCTTCAAGGATGACCTGAGCAAATCCGGCAGCAGGAGCAAGCGCAGTGACTGCGTGGACATCGTTTGCGTAGACCTGCCGCGCATATCGAATTTCACCGACCTCGACGCACTCAGGAGCGAACCGGACGTCAACCTGCGCATAGTAGACCGGCCCGAGGATCTGGGCACTCCTGACGCGATCATCCTGCCCGGAAGCAAGTCCACCATATCCGACCTTGAGCATCTCAAGGAAACCGGTCTGGCCGAGGCGGTCAGGGAACTGCGCGACAAATCGGTCATCGTGGGCATATGCGGGGGCTTCCAGATGCTCGGGCAGTTCATCGGCGACCCGGACGAAATCGAATCCGGCGGAACAGCCGAAGGACTGGCCCTGCTGCCGCTCAAAACCACCCTCGCCCCGGAAAAAACCCTGACCCGCACAAACGGGGTGCATTCGCAGAGCAAAATGGAGGTCAGCGGCTATGAAATCCATCACGGAAAGACAGAACCGCTGCTGCCGACAGTACGGGCGGCCATAGTTCCGCAAGGCATCACCGGCAGTGTTCCGGTATCCAAGGCTCTGGGCTTCGGCACCAAGTCGGGAATGATCTGGGGAACATACCTGCACGGCATATTCGATTCAGACGGATTCCGCCGCTGGTTCATTGATTCACTGAGGGCAAGAAAGGGATTGCCGAAACTGGAGAAGATTCAGACAACCTTCGGCATGGAAGAAGCTCTGGACAGGCTGGCCGACGTGGTGCGGCAGAATGTGGATATGAAGGCGATTTACGAGGCTCTGGGATTGCGCTGATCAGCCAAGCAGCCTGGCCCGCATCAATTTCATGGCAAAAAGTGTATTGGTGACAAGATAGCGTTTCCACATGCGCCCCGGTTCCTGCATCAGGCGATAAAACCATTCCAGCCCGCATTTCTGCATGAACAGCGGTGCGCGCTTTGATTTCCCGGCAACAATGTCGAAGGTTCCGCCTACGCCCATGACAAACTTAACACCGAGCTGATCCTTCCAGCGGTTGATGAAATTTTCCTTCTTCGGGGTGGAAATCGCCACAAAAAGCATCTTCGCCCCGGAATCGGCAATCTCTTTGACCAACGTTTCCTCATCATCCCAGAAATAGCCGTGGTGATAGCCCGTAATTTCAAGGGCAGAGAATTTCGCTTTAAGATTAACGGCAGCCTGTTCCACAATGTCAGCCCGGGCGCCGAGCAGGAACACGGATTCTCCGTCCTGCGCCGCCCTTTTCAGCAGTTCATGGAACAGGTCAAACCCGGCGACCCTTTCCGGCACGTCCAGCCCAAGGAACTTCGCCCCCCAGACCACGCCCATGCCGTCTATGTTGATGATGTCGCAGCTCTCCACCGATTCCCGCAAAGTCGCATCCCGGCCCATGTTGACCAGCTTGGCAACATTGACCACCACATGCTGGGTGAACAGGCCGAACCTGAGACGGCTGAAAATCTCGTCCACGGTCTCGGACATGGTCCAGGCATGCATGCGCACGCCCATCATTCTGACGGTTCTGCTTTCTATCATCTTCAGTTGCCTTCGACGGCATTCTTATGCGGAGCTAAGGTAATAAGCGTTTCCCCAAAAAAGCCTACAGCCCGAAGAAACGGTATGCGTTATCCGCGCAGGCTTTCCAGAGTTCGTTGACATCCATACCCTTGAGCTCCGCCACCTTGGCGGCGGTAAAGACCACGAATGCCGGTTCATTGCGTTTGCCGCGCCACGGTTCCGGGGTCAGGTACGGGCAGTCGGTTTCAAGCACCAGCCTGTCCAGCGGAATGACTTTTACCGCTTCCTGCGCTTCCTCGTTCTTCTTGTATGTAACAGGACCGGGAATTGAAATATACCACCCGTGGTCGATTATCTTCTGCGCGGTCTGCGCGTCTCCGCCAAAGCAATGCCAGAGCAGCGGCCTGCCGGACCAGCCGGCATCCTCCAGCACTTCCATAGTACGTTCATGGGAATCCCTGCTGTGGATGACCACCGGAAGACCGAGTTCCTCGGCCAGCGCGAGCTGTTTGCGAAAGACCTCTTCCTGCACATCATAAGGCACGCGATCCCAATAGAAATCTAGCCCGACCTCGCCTATGGCCTTCAGGCGGGAGTCGTTCTTGAAGGCGGTGCGCATGGCATCTATATCGGCGTCAACAAACCCGTCGGAGTCATTGGGATGCACTCCGAGCAGGAAAAAGACCTCCGGGTAATCATCAAAAAGACCCTTGTTCTGCTCATATGCCTGCGGCCCGAGAAAAACGTTGCCTATCCGGCCGATCCCGCACTCTCCGGCCCGGGCCATTACCTCCGGCAGGTCATCCTGAAATTCCTCAATATCAAGGTGGACATGAGTCTCCACGCCCGGAATATTTATGCCCACACTCTGGGGCAGGGTTCTTTCCTTATTCTTCTTTTTCGCCATTATGATACCGCCTCCGGCTTAAGCGCGGAGTTTTAAAATTTGATTCGTGTTGTATTTCGCACCACCGTCAATCTCAAGAAATGATCTTTCCCTGCTACCAGCCTCCAAGATACATTGCAGGGGTTGGGGTAGTTGGAAAGGCCGTATCTGAGATTCAGACAATCAATAGAAAAAGTTACAACTTATTCCAGATATCCAGCACCGTCTGCGTCTGGATTTCGGTGGTGTAGGACCGGATGGTTTGTTGCCCGGCATCAAGTGCGCTGTCAAGGTCCGGACCTCCCTCACGCCAGAGACCTATGCCCTTTTCGAGGTTCAGTGCTGCGTCCAGCACATCGGCATCCGCAGACCAAAAACCGTTGCCGGACCACGGGACATCCCGCAGCGGCCACCATGGTTTGAATACGGCCCCTTCAAGCTGACGCATGTAATCCCAGCCGCCGAAACCGGAAAAACCCACCGGGATACAACCCGAGGCAAGGGCTTCAAGGGGCGGGAGCGGGCATCCTTCAGGAAAGCCGGAAACAAGAAAAATATGGCAGGCACGCAGTGTCTCGGCCACACCCTGCGCATCCATCCCGGAGATCTCTATCCAGCGGACATCTGCCCCCGGATTGCGGGCCTCGAAAATGGCCCTTATCTGGCTGACCAGAGCCTTGTTCTTGCGCGGCATAAAGCCGATACGGATCTTTCCGGAAGGCTTGCTTTCAGGAGCATGGAACAGGTTTGTATCAATTCCTGGCCGCAGGATCGGGGACTGCTGCCCGACGGTCTGTTGCATGAACCACTCAACCGGATGGGAAACCGCCAGAAACGAAACCGGAAGGTTGCGCCACTGCACACCTTCGGGAAGGGAAGAAAACAGGTAGGCCCAGTTCTGACAGTAGACAAGACATCTTGCCCCGGCATTAAGGCCCGGCGCAAGGCTGTTCACCCAGCCTTCAGGCACCAGCCAGAGGTCATCCGGGGTAAGTCTGACCTGATCCCAGTGCACAGGCTCGGGATAACCCTCGGCTATCTGCGGCATCCAGCCGCCTGATTCACGCATGACCAGCCTTGCCGTATGCCCGTTGCGCTCAAGAATGGACGCGATCTGACATAGAACTGTAATGCCCCCGGTAGGCTTACGCACAGGCGGAATAAAAATATAAGTATTCATGGCAGGTTCCTTTCGCCGAACATACAACCGAATGACGACTTTGGAAAGGGAGTTGCTTTCAGTGACTGGGAATGGAAAACCGTTTCAAACCTTTTTTCGCATCGTCTCCACAAAACCGCGACTGAGTTCAATTTACCATTGCACGAAGGCATGCTATCGAGTGTCTGTGAAAAGCGAACACACCTACATAGTCGACGGCCTGATGGGCCACAATTTTTTCCTTCCGGACCTGCTCGACGAGGTCCCCATCGGCGTTGCCCTGCTTGATATTGACGGGCGCATTCAGGTGGTCAACCGGACCTGGCAGACCATAACCGGAGCCGATCCGGCCTCCATGCTGGGCCTGAAATGTTCGCTGGGCCTGCGCTGCGACTACTGCTTCAAGGGCTGCCCGGTCATGGCCGACAAAGCCGATTTCGGTGCTGTTTCCGTTGATGCCGATATTATTGACCGCGCAAGAACCAAGATCCCCATCAGGCTGACCATTGCCCCTGTCTTTGACTGCAACAATGAAATTTCCGGCTTTGTGGAGACCATTCAGGACATCAGGCAGGTAGCGGAACTCAGCAGCAGTGCCAGCAAAGCCTATTCGCTTGGAGGACTGATCGGCACCAGCCCGCAGATGGTCAAGGTCTTCAGCATGATACCGTCCATTGCCGCCACGGATTCGTCAGTGCTTATCACCGGGGAAACCGGCACCGGTAAGGACGTGCTGGCCGAAGCCATCCACAATGCCTCGGACCGCGCAGGCGGGCCTTTCATCAAGGTCAACTGCGGAGCGCTGCCGGAAACCCTGCTGGAGTCTGAACTCTTCGGCCACGTCAAAGGGGCGTTTACCGGAGCCCATGAAAACAGGCCCGGACGCATCAAACTTGCACACAACGGATCTTTCTTCCTGACCGAGATTGGTGACCTGCCCCTGCCGCTTCAGGTAAAACTGCTCTCATTCCTCGATGACAAGGTCGTCCACCCGCTGGGCAGTTCACGGGGATTCAATGCCAATGTCCGCGTTATGGTCGCCACGCACCGTGACCTCAAACAGATGGTTCAGGACAAAACCTTCCGCGCCGACCTGCTCTTCAGACTCAACGTCGTACACCTGCATTTGCCGCCCCTGCGGGAACGCGGCGAGGACATCCTGCTCCTCAAGCACCATTTCCTCATGGAGTACTGCACAAAATTCAACAAGAAGATCAAAGGCTTCACCAAAAAAGCCGCAAAGATCCTCTCCGCATACCGCTATCCCGGAAATGTGCGTGAGCTGCGTAATATTGTGGAGTATGCCGCAAACTTCTGCGACCGGGACATTATAGGCAGCAGCCACCTGCCCGCCTACATTACCGAGCAGGACATCCTTAAGCCTGTTGCCGAATCCGCGGCTGTAGCGATAGAAGCATCCCCTGCCATCGAGTACAGGAATGCCGCCAACTGGGACGATGCCGAAAAACAGATGATCATGGACACCCTGATCAAATGCGGCGGACGCAAAGGCGAGGCCGCACAACGTCTGGGCTGGTCACGCTCAACCTTCTGGCGCAAGCTGAGAAAACACTCAATCACCGAATAAGCCATGGCCCATAAACTGCTCATTCCACTCCTTGATGATGACGTTGCTCCTCGTTTTGATCTGGCTACTGATGTAATGCTGATCAGGCTCAGCTTTTCCCGCGAGATGGAAGAACGCATCATAGTGCTCCCGCAGGCCTCTGCCGACGACCTCTGTGCCCTTGCAACTTCAGAAAAAACCGATGCCGTCATCTGCGGCGGCATAGACGATGAGCATTACCAGTACCTCAAATGGAAAGGCATCAACATCCTTGATGACATTATCGGGCCGGTGGGAAAAGTTATCGACTTCTACAAGTCCGGCAGACTCGTTTCCGGAATGAACTTCTACACCGGCTTCAAAATCTGATCACAACCTCCCTTATTTTTGGTTATTTACAATCTCGCTCGCGCCTTATGTTTTAATTTGTTTCATTTTGTTTCTTGAGAAACAATTCACAATATTTCATTTTGTTTCAACAAAAAGAAACATATTTCCTTCCTGCAAAGTTAATAAGCTGGTATACATGGACTTATTTTGTATGGCACGTCCGGTGCTGTGTTGCACTCGCTGCGAAGGCCGAATTTCCGGCTGGCGGCGAAGACAACCTGTACTGACACATGAAGATAATGATTGTTGAAAAAGATCCTGAGTTCCGTGAACACCTGGCCCAGCGTCTTGAAAGCGCCGGCCTCAATATCACCGATTCCGGCAACCTTGACGAGGCTGAAAAGTTCATCAGGGAAAACGAGCTCGATGGTGTAGTGCTGGGTTTGTCCGGATTCGGTCGCAGTTCACTCACGCTTATGGAAATGATCTCAACAAACATTCCTGACTTAAAAGTGGTTCTCATCAACAGGCACAACAAGATCGCATTGTCAATCGAGGCCATGAATCTTGGCGCGTGTGCTGAAATTTCAGTTCCGGTGGACATTGCCGCACTGGAGAAGACATTGCGCAGATTTTGCGAAGGCTCTGCGCAGTAGATACGGCATAAACTTCCGGACACCGACTCAGGGGGAAACGTGAAAAATTTAAAAGTTAAAGATCTGATGATTCCGGCAGAGGAATACTGCCGGGTTAGAAAAGAAACTACTCTGTACGAAGCCATGCAGATTCTGGTCTGCCAGGGCAAAGAAAAGAACCTTGCCCACCCACACCGGGACCTGCTGGTTGAGGATGAAAACGGCGACATCATAGGCAAGGTAACCATGCTGGACATTTTCAAGTCCATGGAGCCCTCATACTTCAAAATGAATTACAGGGACCATCCGACCGTACTCGGCACCGAGTATGTCCAGAAAATTTACGCTGACTTCAACCTTTGGTCGGACCCGCTCAGCACCCTGTGCCAGAAGTGTGCGAAGCTTACAGTTGAAGAGCTTATGCACTCTCCCGGCAAGAGCGAAAAAATTGATGAGGATGCCAGCATCGACAAGGCCCTGCACGCCTTTGTCTTCGGACTCCACCAGCCCATCCTTGTTCAGAAGGACGGCAAGGTTACCGGAGTGCTGCGTCTTGGCGACATCTTTGAAAGCGTGAGAGAAGCAATTCTCGCCTGCGAGATCTAACAGCCGAAATTTTCAAGGAGCGATAATATGAGTGCTGCAACCGCAACTCGTCCCGGATTTGACTACAAGCGGCTGTTCTTCATGCTGCTGGGCATTGCCCTCTTTGTCATTGTCTACTACTGCCCTGCCTGGCCCGATGCCATTGACCCGGGAGGAAAACATTTTGTTCTGACCAAGGAAGCAAAGGGAGCCATCGCGGTATTCCTGCTGGCCGGCATCTGGTGGGTCTTTGAAGTTGTGCCCATCGGTGTCACTTCCCTGGCCATCGGAGTCCTTCAGGCTGCGTTCCTGATTCGTTCGCCCAAACAGGCCTTCAACGATTTCATGGACCCCTCGGTTCTGTTTATCTTCGCATCAATCATGATCGGCCTTGTCTTCACCAAGACCGGCCTTACCAAGCGTCTTGCCTACAAGATGCTCATGGTAGTGGGCGAAAAGACCAGCCGCATCTACCTCGGTGTATTCGTGGTTACCGCGCTGCTGACCCACATCATGGCCCATACCGCGGTTGCCGCCACCATTTACCCGCTGCTGCTGGCCATCTACTCCCTGTATGGGGAAGGTGACAAGCCCACCAAGTTCGGTAAGGGCCTGTTCATCGGCATGGCTTTTGTTGCAGGCGCCGGTTCCATCATCACCCTGCTCGGCGCTGCCCGCGGTGCGGTTGCAATCGGCTTCTACAAGCAGATCATGGGCACAGAAATCTCCTTCTTCGAGCTGACCTACTACATGGCTCCCATCGGTTGGACCCTCGTCTTCCTGCTCTGGGGATTCTTCATGATCTTCCTCAAGCCCGAGAAGGACGTCATCCCCGGCCTGCGCGAGAAGGCAAGGGAACTCAACGCCCAGATGGGCCCGCTCTCCCGCGACGAGATCATGGCTGCAATACTGGTCGGCAGCGTAATCCTGATCATGAGCCTGCGCTCTTTCATCCCCGAGCTCAAGGCCATCGACAAGACTGCGATCATTCTGGTTTCGTCCATATCCTTCTTCGTCTTCAAAATTCTCGATATCAATGATCTCGAAGACATTCCCTGGAACATCATCCTGCTCTTCGCCGGAGCCATGTCCATCGGCTTCTGCCTCTGGGAAACCAAGGCTGCCGAATGGATGGCCGTCAACTGGCTGGTACTCTTCCAGAAGTCGAGCGGGTTCGTGTTCATCATGTCCATTGCCTTCTTCGTCATGGTCATGACCAACTTTATCATGAACGTGGCCGCCATTGCCATCTCGCTCCCGGTAGCACTGGTTATCGCCCCGTACCTCGGCGTGGCCCCCGAAGTTATTCTCTTCGCAGCCCTGGTAGTAGCCGGTATGCCCTTCCTGCTGCTGGTGGGAGCTGCACCCAACGCAATCGCATACGACTCCAAGCAGTTCACCCCTGGCGAGTTCTTCATGTACGGAGTTCCCGCAAGTATCATGCTCATGGTTGTTGTAGCCATTTTCGTAAAGTTTATCTGGCCCCTCATGGGCATGCCGGTTGAAGTACTGAAAGTCTTGCCGGGTTAGACATATGAGGTTATAAGGAACAATTAACCAAAGGGCTGGATGGTCCCGGCAGGCGTAGCCGGGGCCGTCTGCTTTTAAAAACCACGCTACCGGTTTCCGCCTACGACTTCCGGTAACAAACCAAAAAGCGAGAAGGATTTTATGAAACAACTGGAGAGACTGATTGACCACATTGTCAATCGGGTCAACATCAACCTGCGAGAACCCTTAGTGGATGTGGGGCCATATATTAAAGGTCTCATGCCCGAAGACAGCTTCGCCCTGTACTACGCGTTCTATGCACTGACCTACAACCACCCGCTCATGTTCCACTTCCGCCATTCCAGCATCGGCGGCACCTATTTTCTAGGAAAATGCAAGGTAAACCACTCTGTTCTCTACAAGAGTGATATCCGTGGCGACGAACTGAAGAGAAAAGGCTGTATTGTCGATTGCAAGGGGCAAAAGGTCAAACTCAGGGACGATGAAGTCATCAAGATCAGGGACAGCTTCCTTATGAAGACTCTGGTCCACAACAACTCCCATGACCCCGAGAACCTTGAAGCATTCAAAATCTCAAACACCGTATCACTGCACTATACCAACATCCACGGGACATCCGTGGAGGGCTGCTTTCTGGAACCATTCGCCTCCGTGGACCTCTCCATCTGCCACGATTGCGCTGTTGGAGCATATTCCTATGTTCAGGCCGGAGAACTCTCCCACAAACGCATAAGAGCAGGACGGGTATGGGTAAAGGCCGATGGAGCGTACGAGTTTAATTATCAATACCCGGAAGAGATTTTAAACAAATATATCCGCATGGAAAACAGCAGACCGAAAGGGATTCTCATGGACTTCTTTAATGACCGCAAAGAAGACTTTGTGCCTATCTACTCTTCGGTAAGACCGGAGCTCCTGCTCAATGTGCCCGAGGGAGCTTCAGTAAGCCCCTATGCAGTCATCAAAGGCGACTGCACGGTCGACAGGAACGTTCTCATAGCCCAGCGGGCCTACATTGAGAACTCGGACCTCGGCCCCGGTGCCAACGCACAGGAGAACTGCTATATCATCAATTCCGTATACGAAGGCAACGACGTTACCGCTCACGGCGGCAAGGTCATATACTGCTACCTCGGAAAGCAGGCCTTCGTAGGCTTCAACTCCTTTTTGAACGGCAAGGAAGACTGCAAAATAGAGATCGGTGCCGGCTCAATCATTATGCCGCACACCATCATCGACGCTGAAGAGCCCTTGAAAATACCTGACAACTCGCTTGTTTGGGGCTATATCAGCAAACAGGAAGATCTCGAAATGCACTCGATTCCTCTGTCTGACTTCGCGTCCCTCAAGGGCCAGTTCCGCCTCGGCAACATGACCTTTGAAGGAATCGGAGCCAAATTTGTAGATGGTTTCAGGCACCGCATCGAACATATTCTCGAAGCCAATGGTGCCTTCTGGGACGGTTCTGATGAAACCGCAGGCCATGCCCAGCAGACTCAGGACATCTCCTTCAACATCCTTCAGCCTTATCCTGAAGGAGAATTGCAAGGACTCTACCCGGAACTGTCAATCGACCCGTTGGAGCCCAGTGATCTCTAGCGTTTAGCGATCATAGGCTTTCCCTTATGCAGGCTCCAACAAAACGGCAAAAGGAGTAACCCCGTGCCCAAAACAATGTCACAGGCACTACAGAAGAACCTACTCGGTAATTCTCCCGACTGGTACAAACTTACCATTATCGGTTTTCTCGTGCTCAACCCCGTTCTGCTCGCAGTAGCAGGACCGTTCATCACCGGCTGGGTACTGATCGGTGAATTCATCTTCACTCTGGCCATGGCACTCAAGTGCTACCCTCTTCCTGCTGGCGGTCTGCTTGCAGTGGAAGCCGTAGCCCTCGGAATGACCTCTCCGGACACAGTGTACAAGGAAACCCTGCACAACTTCCCGGTCATCCTGCTGCTGATGTTCATGGTTGCAGGCATCTACTTCATGAAAGACATGCTCCAGTATGCTTTCACCAAGATCCTGACCCGCATCAAATCAAAAATAGTAATCTCCCTGCTGTTCTGCTTTGCCGGGGCATTCCTGTCCGCATTCCTTGATGCGCTGACAGTTACCGCGGTCATCATTGCGGTTGCCTACGGATTCTACGGAATCTACCACCGCTTTGCCTCCACAGGTAAATGTTCGATCGGCGACGATTCCCTGCTTAAAGGCGAATGCGTCAGCCACCTGAGCGACTTCAGAGGCTTCCTGCGCAACCTGCTCATGCACGGCGCTGTCGGCACCGCCCTCGGCGGCGTATGTACCATCGTCGGTGAGCCCCAGAACCTGCTCATCGGCCATGTTATGCAGTGGCAGTTCATGGAGTTCTTTGTAAACGTTGCCCCGGTTTCCATGCCTGTCCTGGCAGTAGGTCTTCTCACCTGCATCATGCTGGAAGTGACCGGAACGTTCGGTTACGGCTACCAGCTGCCCCAGAATGTGCGTGAAATCCTCGAGGAAGAGGACCGCAGAAACGATGAGGAGATGAGCCTCAAGAAAAAAGCCGCCCTTTTCATTCAGGCCTGCGCCGCTGTTTTCCTGATTCTCGCCCTTGCCCTGCACCTTGCTGAAGTAGGTCTCATCGGCCTGACCATCATCGTTGTGCTCACTGCGCTCAACGGTGTAACCGAGGAACACCGCATCGGCCACGCATTCGAAGAGGCCCTGCCCTTTACTGCGCTGCTGGTTGTCTTCTTTGCAATTGTTGCGGTTATTCACGACCAGCACCTCTTCGCTCCGATCATCCACTACGTGCTCGGACTTGAAGGTAAAGTACAGCTTGCCGCTTACTATCTGGCAAACGGCCTGCTTTCCATGATCTCGGACAACGTGTTCGTTGCAACCGTTTACATCTCCGAGACCATGAAAGCATTCCAGGAAGGCGTTATCGGCCAGCAGCAGTTCGACCTGCTCGCAGTTGCCATCAACACCGGGACCAACATCCCCAGTGTTGCTACTCCTAACGGACAGGCTGCATTCCTGTTCCTGCTGACCTCCGCCATTGCGCCTCTCATCAGGCTCTCCTACGGCGAAATGGTCAAGCTGGCCTTCCCCTACACCGTTACCATGTCCCTCACAGGCCTCGCCGCAGTATGGTGGTTCCTGTAAGAACAAGGTCATAGTACGATGAAACAAAACCCCCGGTCAGTGCCCGACCGGGGGTTTCTTTTTTGCTGTTCCAAATTTCGAACAATCCGCCGATTCATCCAGCCGGGCATCTGCTGACTTCGGATTTCCTTTTCAGCAGTTGCGCGTTGGGAAGAATAATCCCAAGAAGAATCAAGACCATGCCGGCTATCTGTATGGGTGCGACATGCTCTCCGAGCACAAAGGCAGCCAGAAGCACTGTGGTTACGGGTTCAATGGTTGAAAAAATAGCTGTTCTGGCACTGCCTAGCGCATCCACGGCCCGGTAAAGCAGGTTTATGCCAAGAGCCGTAGGGACAATTCCAAGACCGACTGCAATTGCCAGCCCCTGGGCATTGAGATGAAATATTTTGAGCGGGGAAGAGAGAATACTGAACACGACAGCCATACACAGTATAACATACGGAACAATGGTCTTTGCTTCATCATCCCGCGTAAAAATCTGAATAGCTGTAAGATAAAATGAAAAACAAACCATGCAGGCAAGGGCATACAGGATTCCCGACCTGTCGAGCTGCTGGGCAAAGGCGTTGTAAAAAACAAGCGCGCTACCGGCCACAATAAGCCCCAAAGCGGCAAACACGGCACGTCCGGGCCTCAGCCTGAACAGAACAACGGCTATCAGCGTGGTCATCAGCGGATAGAAATAATATATCAGGGAGGTCGTTGAAGCCGGAATATGCTTCAGGGCCATAATGAAAAGCCACGATTGAAGGGGATAGAAGCACACTCCAAGGATCAAAGCCTTGATGAGGACTCTCCGCCTGACCTTCAGCAAGCGTGGATTGTTAAGCAACAGCCAGCTGAATAGAATCAATGCTCCAAGGGAAAAGCGGTACTGGATTAATTCCAAAGGCTCCAGCCCCATTGCAAGCCCGAGTTTGAAAAATATGGCCAGTGTTCCAAAGCCAAGCGCGGACAAAACAGAATATACCAGTCCCTTGACCATCTCCTGCTCCAAACAAATCAGAATAAGCCGGGACACTATACCCACATTGGGCAAATAACAACATCCATCACTGTGGAATATTACAAAAAAAGGACTGCCCGTTTTGGGACAGCCCTTTTCCTTTTCAGCTCGTGACCTGCGCATACACGCGGACAGCAGAGGATGCCGCCCAGCCATAAAGCGCATTACCCCTGCATACGGGCAATAATCCTGTTCAGCTCCTGAGCCAGTCCGGACAGTCTGCCGACAGCCTCAGCGGACTCATTCATTGCCTGCGAGGTCTCACCTGCAATGGAGTTGATCTGTCCGGTGGAACGACTGATTTCCTCACTGGCCGCAGACTGCTGCTCGGATGCGGTAGCAATGGAGCGGACCTGATCGCTGGTCTCGGAGATGCTTTCCACAATCTCTTTCAAAATCTGCCCGGACCTGTTGATCAGCCCGGTTACATCACCGATCGCCTGCGTGGATTTTTCTGTATTGGAAATATTAGTTCGGGCACTGTTCTGGATTGAAGCAATATACTGCCCGACTTCACTGGTGGCGGTCATGGTTTTCTCGGCCAGTTTGCGCACCTCATCGGCAACAACGGCAAAGCCGCGTCCGGCGTCCCCTGCACGTGCTGCCTCAATGGCGGCATTAAGCGCCAACAGGTTGGTCTGGTCGGCAATATCGCTGATCACGCCCATGATGTTGCCGATCCCTTCTGCCTGCTTGCCGAGTTCGGCCATATCCTTCTGCATCATCTCGGACTGGGTCCTGACCTGTGCAATCGTAGCAACGGCCTGGGCGACCATTTCCTCTCCTTCACCGGCCTTCACCTGCGAAGCATGGGCGAGGTCCGCTGCGGTGGAGGCATTACGGGCGACCTCAAACACAGTTGAGTTCATCTCATCCATTGCTGTCGCTGCTTCGCTGGCCATCATGGACTGCTGCTCTGCTCCGCGGCTGGACTGCTCCACCTGTGCTGCAAGCGCTTCGGAAAAACTCGTCACCTGCTGGGACACTTCCGTTGCACTTGCCGCAGCTTCGGAAATCATGATGTTGTTTTCTTCGATGCGGCGCTGCTGCTCACGGATCTCGGTCATATCCACCCAGACCGCAACTGAGCCGAGCATGATCCCGTCCATGTCATAGAAAGGAGTGGTGGACACCATCACGTGCTTGAGCTTTCCGGAAACGGTTTTGTACTCCACTTCCTGCTGAATCTGCTGCCTGCTCCTGATGGCCTGCTGGGAAAGGGTTTCCCTGTTCCTGTCACGAAAGAAAAACTCACCGGGATTGAGGCCCTCAACCTGTGACGAAGTATACTTGCTCTCTATCAGCTGACACAATTGGGAGTTTGCCCAGATCATGTTGTCATTGGGACCAACTATCGCGCAAGGCAGCACCAGTCCCTTGAGCACACCCTCTGAAAATCCGAGCTTGTGCTTGATCTCGCCGACCATGTGATCAATATTTTCGGCAAGATCCTTCAGTTCACAGACATAGTTGCCTTTAAGCTCGGCCTTGAAATTTCCGTCTGCTATCTGGCTGGTGAAATCCCTGATATTGGCGATAGGCCCGGTGACCTGCCTGCGAATGGTAAGCACAATTGCACCGACAAGGAGCAGAATCATGAGCAGCCCCATGCCCATAAGGATGTTGCGCTGTTCTGTTGCGGCGCTGGTCAGGTCGGACTTGTAGGCAGACATGCAGACCACCCACCCGGTCGAAGGAACAGTCTGGAAAGACTGGATCTTGGCCCTGCCGTCCCATTCATATTCAGTCCTGCCTTTCTTGGAAGCAAGACTGTCTTTTACAAACTGACGATTTGAATAATCCTCCAATAGTATATCCTGATTCACCTTGTGAGCAATCATCCGCCCCCTGCTGTCAAGGATGTAGGCATAGCCGTCATTACCGATAGCAATGTCGCCGATCATCTGCATGGCATATTTCTGCCAGTCCAGAGCGGAAAAGAATCCTCCGAGCAGTTCGCCCTCGGCATTACGGACCGGGATGGCCATCGCCAGAATGAACTTTCCACTATCCTTGGAGCGCAGAACATCCGAAATGACAAAACTCTCCCCGCCGAGAATTCTGGCGACATAGTCCCGTTGTCCGAGATCAAGCCCCTTCAGATCTCTGCCGTCGCTGTTCATGCCGAATATGACCTTCCCGTTCCGGTCAAAAGCGGCCAGCATGGTCAGACTGGTGTAGTTGCTTATTGTCTCCCGAAGCACCTTCGAAGCCCTCGCCGCCTCGTCCTCTGAAGTAAAGGCGGAGAGATAGTCCTGATTTCGGGAAAAGCCCTTAAGATCGTTACGGGACAGTTCAACAAACTGCTCAACCTGATTTACGATCTTATTGTTCAGCTCCTCCATGTTCTGCTGTTGAATCTTCAATACAGCTGAATTGGTCATACTGCTTACAACAGTGATGAACGCTGCAACAGAGAGACACACAACAGCAGTGATCAGAATCGCAAGACTGGTATTTATACTTTTAAACTTCATGCTTACATCCTTGAATATAATTGGGCGGTAAATTTCATCGACAACAGAAAATATTCGACCGCGGATGTATAGCAGTTTGACCTTCAATTTGTATTATTTTAGGCGGGATGAGTTAAATTTATAACACGATCAGCTCTCCTGCTGACCACCATAAATACTCACTTACAATATAAATTTATTATCAATCACAAAAAAGCCGCGCTGCATCAGCAGCGCGGCCACACTTTACATGATAATCGCGGGTTACTTTGATTCGTTGTATTCTTCCATCAACCCCGCCACCCTGTTCAGAAGTTCACCCCTATCCTGGGCCACCTTCTTCCACTTCTTCTTCTCGCTCTTCAAGGCTTCAATGGTCTGAAGAAGATCCTGAATGGTATTGGCCGGATATCCGTACTTGGCATAATTGCCCTTGCGGAGTTCCTCATCATTTCGCTGGCGCAGGGCGCGTAACTGACTGGCGGATAATATCATACTCATGAGCTGTTAAAGGTTGTCTGTATCCGTCAATCTACATGTGTAAAACAGCTTAAGCAAGCTTCCGGACGATCAGTCCGGGAAACAAAAGGTCCGGGAGAATGAAAATTCTCCCGGACCCGTACATTCAAGTTGATTATACAGCCATGCAGGATAGACCGGACCAGCCTTTCTATCTGTCGCAACCGCAGGAGCTGTAGCTGTACTCGGTTCTTTCGCGGTACTCTTCCTGCTTACCCTTGTTCCAGCGGCTGACCGGACGATAGTAACCCACGATACGGGTATACACTTCCGCTTCCTTGCCGCACTGGGGGCAGTCAAAGTGTTCGCCGTAGATATAGCCGTGATCCTCGCAGACCGAGAAGGTCGGAGTCACCGAGATATAAGGGATCTTGGTGTTGGTCATAGCCTTGATGATAAAATTCTTGAGCGCTCTGGTATCAGGCACTGCTTCCCCGAGGAAGGTGTGGAACACGGTCCCCCCGTTATACAGGGTCTGCAGTTTGTTCTGGTGCTCAAGGGCGTACACGACATCCTCGGTAGCGCCTACCGGCAGCAGGGTGGAGTTGGTGTAGTAAGGCACCTTCTCACCGGAGGTATAGATATCGGCATAGAGATTCTTGTCGATCTTGGCCAGACGGTAACAGGTTCCTTCACCCGGAGTTGCCTCAAGATTGAAGAGGTTGCCGGTCTCCTCCTGGAATTTCACGGTCAGGCCGCGCAGGTGATGCAGGACACGCTGCATCAGTCTGGAACCGGATTCCGTATCAATGCCTTTGCCCAGCAGGTTATGGCAGGCCTCGTTGCCGCCGATCAGCCCGATGGTGGAGAAATGGCCCTTGAACCCGTTCTTCAGGTAACGCTGGGAGAAGGGGAACATACCGCTTTCGAAGTTGGTAGTTACCAGCTTGCGCTTGAACTCAAGGGAATCCTTGGCCAGAGTGGCATACTCGCTGATCAGGTCAAGGAAATCCTCTTCGCCCTGAGCGAGATAGGCCAGCTTGGGCAGGTTCAGGGTAACAACACCAATGGAGCCGGTAAGGTCGCCGGCACCGAAAAGACCGCCGGTCTTTTTGCGGATTTCACGCAGGTCCATCTGCAGACGGCAGCACATGGAGCGCACGTCCTCAGGGTTGAGATCGGAGTTGATGAAGTTCTGGAAGTAGGGCGCACCGTACTTGGCTGTCATCTGCAGCAGCAGCTCACCGACTTCGCTCTCCCACGGGAAATCCGGGGTGACGTTGTAGGTGGGAATGGGGAAGGAGAAGATACGGCCGTCGGAATCACCTTCAAGCATGATTTCCACGAAGGCGCGGTTGATCATCTCCATTTCCGCCGCGTAATCACCGTATGTGGTATCCTGGAACTCACCGCCGATAATTACCGGTTCATTGGCAATATGCTTGGGCGGAACGAGGTCGAAGGTGAAGTTGGTGAACGGGCTCTGTCCACCCCAGCGGGAGGTGGTGTTCAGGTTGAAGATGAGCTTCTGCACCATCTGCTTGACCCGGTCATAGTCCAGTCCGTCATGACGAACAAAAGGAGCAAGGTAAGTGTCCACGTTGTTGAACGCCTGTGCTCCGGCCCATTCATTCTGCAGGGTTCCGAGGAAGTTGACCATCTGCCCGGTAATGGAATCAAAATGGCGTGCGGGACCGGAAGAGCAGCGGCCCTTGAGGCCGAAACCGTCCAGCAGCAGGTCACGCAGGGACCAGCCTGCGCAGTAACCGGCCAGACCGAAAGAAAGGTCGTGGATATGGAAATAGCCGTGCTCGTGAGCCAGCCTGATTTCCTCGGGATATTTTTCCAGGCAGTAGCGAGCCTGAACCGCTCCTGACATGTGCAGCATCAGCCCCTGAAAGGAGTGGCCCATGTTGGAATTTTCGTTAACGCGCCAGTCTGAACGGTCAAGATAGCTCTCGATGGTTCCGGCGATGTCGAGATAGGTTTCGTTCTGGTTACGCAGCTCGCGTCTTTTCTCGCGGTAGATGATGTAACGCTCGGCAACGGAATAAAGGCGGTTCTCCATGAGCACGAGCTGAACCATGTCCTGAACCATTTCCTGTTCGGGAACATCGACATCAGCAAGCTTCTGTTCAACTTTTCTGCCAAGACGTTTGCTAAGCAGGGGGTCCTTGATGCCGCTGGCCTTGAGGGCCTTGAAAATGGCTTCGGAAATGCGGTCGGTAGACCAGGACTCGAGACAACCGTCACGTTTGAGAATCTGTTTGGGCATTAAATTACCTGTTAAAAATGTTGTCCGCACACAACCTCCGGCACGATTCCTCAGGGCGCAACGTGCCACGCAGCTCTCCGGCTGCATCAAAGGACCGTCAGGGTCCGCTATGGTGTGTGTGCTTGGAGCGCGGGCGGCCCGGAAGGCGCTTCCCGCAGGACTTTGAAACCGGAACAATGTCTGGAACAGGATTTCCGGTCAGTTTGAGATTGCCTGCAAAAGATGGGCAGGCATGCTTCAGACCGGGTTGCTGGCTTGCTATGGCATCGAAATGCCTAGCTTACAGCGGCAGGACCGCCCCGGATTCCAACCGGGTTACCGCAATTTCCGTTTTTGATGCTCAGAAAGCAGATACGGAATTCCTGAAGTGCTTACGACAGAAAGCAGTCTACCAAACCTGAAACTCGGGTCAACCCTTTCTAGATTTTTTCACGAAAGAAGCCCGTCAGCCCTTGCGGGAGTAAGGCTGAAACGTGATGAACAAAAGTTTTCCACAGTTGTTCGTTTCATGTTCAAAATGCCGTAACAGACTGTTTTGAAGCATTTTTAAGTCACAGCAGGGAGAAAATACGGGCAGAACCATTCCGTCCTGCCCGGCATTTTTTTATTCAGAAAGCCCCGTTCATCTTCGTGACACACTCCAGCAGAATGTCCTTTTCCTGATCTGACAATTCCGAGGTAAGTTCCTCGATAAGACGCAGATGCAGCCGGTCATGCTCTTCGAACATCGCCTGTCCGGTCCCGGTCAGTTCCACGATGATGGAACGCCTATCCGTGCTGTGCGGTTTGCGGCAGACAAACTCCTTCTCCTCCAGCCGGTCCACCAGCACAGTCAGGGTTCCGGTGGTGATTCCCATGCGCTTGGCCAGTTCCTTCATACGCATGGCCTTGTGAATGCCCAGCACCTCAAGGGTATGCATCTGGGGCAGAGTAAGTCCTTTTTCGCGGACAACGTCATTCTCCCATGATGAAAGCTTTTCGTAGAACTCGATAACGGCATGGTTAAGCTTGCTGAGCACTTGCACCTCGTTAATTCAGATTAGATGATTGTATAGCTGTAGACGGCAAAAGCGATGGTCAGGGCCCCGGCGGTACGCATTACCAAAGGCTCCACCCACCCCTGCTCCAGAGTACGCACGAAGGCCGCAGCGCGGTAGATAGCGAAAATCACCGCTGCAAGGGCAATGGCTGTCCCCAGAGCATAGGAAGCGAAAACAGCCGTCCCCTTGAACACACTGCCGGAATCAAGTGCGTACTTGTACATGATTGCCACAGTCGGGCAGGGAACGATCATGTTTACAAAACCGATGGAGAACAGCCCCCAGCAAGTGACACTGCGCAGAGCCGACCTGCCGTGACTGCATGAACACCCGCAGTTGTGCCCATGCGCATGATCATGCGCGTGGTCGTGTGAGTGGTCATGGGAATGAGAATGTTCGTGATCGTGTTCGTGAGTATGCGCATGATTCTCGTGTGTATGGTCATGGTTGTGATCGTGGTCATGGTCATGACTGTGCAGAATTTCAGGCTTCACAATCAGAATGCCCCCGAGGACAACGAGAATCCCCACGGTGATTATGTCCACGATGTAAGTCAGCGAATCCGGGATGGTCAAGGAGATGGACCCCAGGGTCAGGCCGATACCCAGACAGGCCAGTGTAGTGCCCAGGATAAAGGAAGTAGTCAGCGACATGACCCGTTTTCCGTTTTTCTCGCCGTAAACGAAGGGAGCCAGAACAAGCCACGAATGACCACAGGGATTTATGCCGTGGATGAGTCCGAGAAACAGGCTGGACTGCAGGGCCACCCAGAAGATTGAATCGAATTCCATTCGAACCTCATATAGTTTGATCTTCAAATTAAACTTTATTCAAACTTCTTTGATCAAATGTAGCTTGAGTGTCAAACATTTTTTAGAAAAAATGTTTCGAACGACTAAGCAGCACCACTTAAGGCCGAAACAGGCCAGCACCATTTCCGGTTTCACCGCTGCAAAAGAAAAAAGGCCGGGGACTTGAAGTCCCCGGCCCAAGGCATCAGGCAGGTGAGGCAGATGGTCTCTAGAAAGAGTAGACCAGACCCACTGCGAATTTCAGTGCGGGGTCGTCTTTGCCTGCGCGGGTGGTGTCGTAGTTTTCCCATGTGTCTTTATCAAGGTCCATGTTGATGTAACCGAATTCAATAATGGCAGCCAGTTCGTCGTAGATCTGGTAGTTGGTGTTGAAGTCGATTTCAAAAGCCTGGTCCTTATCGGTCAGGAACATACCGTCGGCGGAGATGTTGGTAAGGCTGCCAGCAGCGGCGTTCTTGATCAGGTCGGCATCGTTGGTACCCTTGATGTACAGGATGTGGATGTCATGGGTCAGCTTATCAACAAATGAGATATCCTCGAAGGAAAGGCCGATGGTCCAGAAACCGAACTGCTGGTTGCTTTCCAAATCGGTGGAAGTAAGTGCGGAACCACCGAAGTAGTAGGTACCGAAAGCCCAGTCCTTGTTGACAACAGCCAGACGTTCGGAGCCGTTATCGGTATCGTCGTCTTCACCGGAGGTGTAGGCAAAAAGCAGTTTCGGGGTAACGAAACCAAGACCGGTGTAGGCAAGAGATGCATCCATACCCCAACCTGCGCGGTCATTACGGTTCTCATCGGCATCGATGGCACCGTAAACAAAGTCCGCGTTAAGCACGATCGGATCGAACATGTTCATGGTAAAGGAAGTACCTCCCCACCATGCAGTTACGTCATCAGTAAAAGCGGTGGCCATGGGTCCGGTCATGCCGGCCATGCTGGACACTTCGGAAAAGGTGTCCTTTCCGATGAGGCCGTACATGAAGTAGGGGGTAGCTTCCACGCCGTCAAAAGTAAGGGGGACAGCGGCATAGAAAAGATCAATCTCGTCCTTTGCGTTCATGGCAGTGCTGGTGGTGTGGGCGTTATCAGTGGCGTTCTTGTCGTACGCGCGGATATAACCAACTGCGACACCGACCTCATCGGTGATGGGAGTTTCCACAACCATTGCACCGGCATCAAGGTCAGCCAGAACCATGTTGTTGGCAGCGGCACCAGGCAGGTTGATGGAGAAGATACCGGCAGTGGTCAGCACTTCGGTTCCGGGGAAACGGTACTGGAGAAACATTCTCTTGATACCGAGATTACGGTCGGAAGAGCCGGAGCTGAGATCGGAATCGGAAGCACCGACTCTGGTCTTATATTCAACGTACAGTTCACTCATGAGGTTTTCATTGGCCACAAAGCGGAACTGGGTACGTGCACGGAAGTAGAAATTCAGGTCGTCTTCCTGGTTGCCATTGTTGTCGGCGCCCAGAAAATCGCTGTTATCCATTATGTTGGCCTGGAACTGGAACTGTCCCTTGGCCTCAAGATCCACTGCGGAAGCAGTACCGGCCATTCCAAGTACCATAGCGGCGAGAATGGCGAGAATTACCATTTTTTTCATTGTTTTGTCCTTCTTTTGCTGTATGTGCGTCAACACCGAAACTCCTGACACCTTCATTTTGCTCCTGAAGGAAAACACCAGGAACATGCTTGAATAAACCCGTCGATAGCCATGTTCCCAGAAGAGCTTCCCTTCCGCCAGCCGGACCGTAAAAGGTCCGATCATGAGCTTTTACTTTTTCTACCGCGCCAGTTAATCGAACGCTTGAACAATATTGCCGAAAGACATGAACAATATTGCTATATTAATATTTTAATTAATATTCAGTATGTTAAAAATAGAAGTGCAACTTGCACACAACGAAAGTCAGCTATTTTCAGGACGCATGTTCAATATATGCTTTCGGATTGATCCCGTATTTTTTCCTGAAAACACGACTGAAGTGACTCTGGTCGCTGAAGTTGAGCTGATGAGCGATTTCGGTAATGGATTTGCGCCCCTCATCAAGAAGATGACGGGCCTTGTCGAGACGTCGGGAAAGATAGAACTGGTATGGGGAGACTCCAGTTTCCTCCTTGAACAAGCGTGAAAAATAAAATTTGCTCATACCGATTTCATGGGACAGATCTTCAAGGGTAAGGTTGGAGCCGAGGTGGGCATCCATGTACTCAACAATCCGTTCCATCTGCAAAGGCGAAATTTTCCGGGCAGACTCGTCCAGTACAGCGTTATCCGCATAGTTGGAGATGTAGTGTACGGCCAGTGCAGTGGCAAGGGAGTCCACAAACAGGGAACCGTTGGGTCCGCCCGCTTCGGCTTCAGCTGCGAAGGCCTCAATCAACGCCTTGAGCCTGGGGTCATCAATACCAATGCCGGGACGAAACGACATGCTTCCGCCCTGCACTTCTCCGCTGAAAGCACTCGCCAGCCGGGATGAATCAAGTGCCAGCTGCACAAACTCACGCGGCTGGTTGCTGCGTGCTGAAATCTTGAATCCGGCTGGACGGACATACATCTGTCCCGGCGCTGTTGTGACAAGGTACCGGTTCCGCCCTTTGACTATCTCCATTGAAAACGGGCCGTCGGTCAGAAGGGCAAAACAATGGAACGGAGTTGAAAATTCATTCATTTCAAAACCGGCAATCCTGCTTCGCTGCACAAAAACACCCTGCCAGTTGAGCCCCTCGCTTGATGAAATACGCTCAAGGGGCTCTATACCGCAGCCATCGGCCATACCCGAAAGCGGCCCTGCATGATAATAATCAGCTGCACTGAGTGTCATAACAAAATCCAAATTATAATAATGTATTAAGCAGGAATGACGCGTATTCAATACGCAAAGCCCACAGTTCTAATCAAACGATTGTTTTACTGCCTGCATGTGCTCATATTAATGAGACCAAGTCGGGTGTGCTTGAACATTCTTGCTCAATGTCAGGCTAATTATTGCTATCCGGCACATGCCTGACGGTCAAATAAAGAAAAACTAAAAAAGTGTTATTCGCGAATCTTATTTATTACATCAGCAAAAAAGATGAACCGGGGAGTCGTTTTTTGGAGGAATCAGCCGCCAAAACAGAAAAGCCTGCCGGGTCCGGCAGGCTTTCTGCAAAGCTGTCAAGTTTGTTTCCGGCACAAGGCCGGGCTCGGGCTAGGACTCCAACTGAGCCAGTGTAGTATCAAGCTGATCCTCGAGCCCTGAATAATAGGAAAGCATTACATCAAGCGCTGCATACTTTTCCGTCAGCCGGGTTTCCAGAGCATCAAGCCTTGATTCTTCATAATAAATATCGTTCTCCAGCTTGGTCGTCATGTCTTCGTAGCTGGCGATCAGAATGGGAATCGTACCGGTCTCAGCATCGGAAAGGGAACTCAGGAGGTCTGCCAGCTGGGAACACTTGCCCTGCTTGATGGTTACTGTGCTGGAATATGATCCGTCTGTGAGATCATTAATCTGCAGATAGAGACCGTTGGCGTCGCTGTCACTCTGGGCCAGCAATGTGCTGCCGCTGATTTTCATGTCCACGCCGTCAATGGTCGCAGAGGTGATAACCCCGCCGGAAACCGTATATGCGATATCGTATTCCCCGCCACCGGTCAGACCCGAAATTGTCGAGATGATCTGAACATTTGATGAATCCGAAGCCGCCTCACCGGAGGCGGCAAAAAGAAGCGCCACTGCTTCAGGGTCTTCGCTCAGGGCATCTTCCAGCTCGTCTGAATCAAGCTCAAGCTGGCCGAAAGTGGATGATCCTTCTTCACTGTCAGTGGTTATACCGATTGTTGAAAGGGAAGTGAAAAGGTCTCCCTCTCCGGTATCACTGTCATAGTACTGAAAGCCCTTTCCAATGGAAGACAGGATGTTCTTGATCTGGCTGTAAACGATATCAAGGGTACTGCCCTTGATGTAGACGGACTCATCGTCGTCATCATCAACATCCGCCAGGGCACCAGTGAGGTCCAGCACATCGTATATAAGCTGATTGACGTCAGTTATGAACGACTCAATGACCTCGGTCATGGCATCTGTATCATAAGAAACTGAAATAGTTACACCATCTGAATCAGTGGTCGATTCCAGAGTCACCGTCATATTATCGATGACGTCATCAACGGAATTTGAATCCCTCTCCATCCAGGTGTCAGTACCTGAGGGATAGCCGTCGATCTTTATCTGGGCGTTCTGGGCAACCAGCGTGTTGGTGAAATCGCTGCTGCTGAGCGTACCGTCAGCCCCGGTCAGGTTCATGCTGACTGAAACCGCGTTATCAGCCCCGGTATCCTCCCCGGCGAACTTGAGATGGTAATTCTCCCCGTCATATACAAGGGAAGCGGTGATCTTGTCGTCGCAATCCGGGTCGGAATTGATCTGATCGACAAGCTCCTGTGCCGTGGTACCGGCTGTAACCGAAATGGAAATATCCTCTCCGGCGTAGGAAAGGGTGATGGTGGCATTGGAAGTGGTCATGGAGGAGCTGGTGGAGGTGATGTCGAAATCTTCCGCAATCCAGACATCCTTCTGGGCAAGCTGGTTTACAACAAGGTTGTAGGTTCCTACAGCCGCGCCGTCCTCGACTTCAACGCTGACCTCATCACCGGAGACCGTCCCGGAATAGCAAAGGAACTCATCCATTTCATCCATGCTCTGGAGCGTGGACGACAGTTCCAGAATCTCCTCATCAAGGGCGGTAAGTAGCTCCACTGCGGATTCAGCTTCTTCCAGATCCTCTTCATACTGTTCCTTCCGGTAGCTCTCGGCATCAACAGTGGCATCAATCAGGTCGGTCCAGTCAGTACCGTTTCCAAGCCCGTTGATAGTAAACCCGCCGGAAGTGGTATTGGATATGTAATTATTTGTTGAAAGCGATCCGACTGCCATGACTACCTCCTACAGATAGTCCAGAATGGACATGCTTATTACTTTTGACGTGGAGCTGAGCACAGCCTGATAGATGTATTCTGCCTTGCTCAACTCGACTGTCAGTGCGGCGCTGTCAGCATCCTCTTCGTCGCTGATGGCATCACCGGTCAGACTTATTGCGGACTCGACGCTGCTCTTTATGTAACTGGTTTTCTCTTCACGTGAGCCCACATTTGCGGCCTCTATGGTCAGCTGACTTTCCCCGGCACGGACAGTCTCAAGGGTTGTGGCAACACTGTCCTCATCACCTATCCACATATAGGCTATGGCATCACTGATCGACTCAAAGAGATTCGGATCGTCATATGCCAGTCCTGTTTCAGCATCCACCCCACCGAAAATATCGCTGCCCACCGTATTCACATCAACATCCGTACTTCCGGAAATATCAATGGACATGGCCTCGTCGGCCCCGTTGTAGGAAAGGGAGTTGCGCACTACAAAACTACTGCCGGTGTCCTCATCATCATCCCAGGCTGTTACGGCGGTTCCCGAATTCATCTCCACGGCAACATCACCAAAATCGATAGTAGTACTCGGAGCAGTGATGGTGCCGGTAATCCAGTTGTCGCCGCCATCAGTAGAGTAGGTATAGGTAATGTCGTCAGTACCGATGGTACCGTCGGAAGTGATCCGGACGATAATGGGATCGTCAAGTTCTCCGGTAAATTCCAGAAAATCACTCTTGGCAGGAGAATCTCCGGTAACGGTCACTCCGGGGACGTATTCATAGGGAGCGGTATCGGTCGCCTCACCAGAAAACAGATAGTCATCCCCGGATTTTGTGTTGGCGATTGACAGCAGCGAATCCTGATAGCCCATCAGGGTTTCAGCCATGGCCTGCTGCTGTGCATCGCTATAAGTTCCGGTAGCCCCCTGTTCCACCTGTTCAAGAACCGAACTCATCAGGGTGCTGGCCTGGCTGAGCATGCTGTCGGCAGTCCCGAGCAGGGACTCGGCAAGGCTTGCATTATTGTAGTAACTGATAAGTCCCTGCTTATAGCTGCGCAGGTTGACCACATTGCCCATTCCTGCCGGGTCGTCGGATGGGGCATTTATATCTTTCTGGGTCGTTACCCGGTTGGAAACAGAGGTATATTCATTCAGAGAACTGCTGACGCTGGATATGGTCTGCGCATATATCTGGGATGTACTGATTCTCATGATGCCCCCTAGACGATGTCCAGGATACTGTCGATCATTTCACGGGTAACGGAAATAATCTGGCATGCAGCCTGATACTGCTGCTGGTATTTAGTAAGTTTTATCAGTTCCTCATCCACGTTGACCCCGCTTCCGGACTCCTGAAGATCATAATAGAGCCCGGCAGTGGTGGTGTCACAGGTGACCTGTGTTTCCGCTTTGGAAGCTGCTGCTCCGACCTCGGCGACCAGCGCGGCCAGATATTCGGTAAGAGAGGTTTCCGTGGCTGAGCCCCCCTCACCTATTGATACGGATTCGCTGAGCAGATCGTTTATGGCTTCTGCAGTTTCATTGCTTCCGGAACTGACTGTACCGTCGTCCGCATCGACCACCCCGGCGTTGATATGGGATGTATCGCTCGACACGTACGTATTGATCGAAATATCCTCAGCCGTACTGCCTTCGAAAAATGTATTGATGCCGAGAGCGGCCAGAATTCCAGAGCTGTCCTCTCCGAACTCGAAAGTAGTGTCAGTAGCGGCCTGAATTTCAAGCTCTCCATCAGAATTGACCGAAGCGGTGAGGCTTCCGGCAAAAGCGGTGTTGATCGCGGTGACTATGTCATCCAGTGAATCGGTAGTCGGGTCCACGGTGATGCTTGCATTCGATGCGAGGTTGCCATCGGCGTCATAGGTATAGATGCTGAATTCGCCTGAAGAGATTTTATCCTCATAGACCAGCCCGCAGTATGAAAGGGCAGCGGTCTGGTCGTCCACACCGTAAGTTCCTTCAACTGCGGTATGGGCTTCAAGGCCTGCTCCCTGTGAATGGGCTGTGTTGACCTCCCAGATAAGCGCTTCAGTATAGTCATCCAGCTCGTCGGACAGGGGTATGAGGTAATCATCGCGGACTTCAAACAATCCGGCGATGGACCCGCTGGTGGTTCGGTTGTTCACGTCATCACCGCCTGCATCGGTCATGGGGGTAATATTGACCAGACCTCCACTGGAGGTCTCCCAATAGAGCCCGGTCTTGGCGACAATGGAATAGCGGTCTCCAGCGGTATGATCAGTGGTTCCGCCTGAAAAATAGATCTCGACACCGGCTATGGTCACAGCGTTGTCTTCATCTCCGGCAGTGTAAAGCAGAGTGTTGCCGTTTTCGTCTTCTTCCCAGGTCTCACCGCCATCCAGCGAAACCTTGAACTGCGCTGTTCCGTCTGCACCGGTTGTCACGAATTCAATCAGGATTTCTTCGCTGGAGGTTCCCGAAAACTCAATATCACCGTCATAGGTTGATATAGGCTGCAAAGATTCAGTTGAACGGGCCGATGCGTAAACAAGGCTGTGGGTTTCTGTGCCTTCAACCAAAGGCTGCCCGGATTCAGTGTAAATCTTAGTGGTTCCGTCGCTGGAGGTTATGACCTCTACACCGATCAGCTCGTCCAGTTCCCGGATGGCCTGATCGCGGCTGGAAATGAGTTCTGTGTTATCAGAAGAGGCGGCGATCTGCTCGTTGAGCATTGCGATGGATTCAATGAGTTCGTTGGCAGTGGCAACCTGATCCACGATCTCCGCTTCAACTGAATCAGCCATCTCATCAAGGGCTGACCCCATTGAATTCAATGAATAGGCCAGCGTCTCCGCCTCCCCGAGAAGGGCTTCACGCTCGGCCAGCGAGTCGGGATAGGTTGAAAGATCGTTCCATGCGCTGAGGAATTCATCCTGAGCCACAGCCAGCCCTTCGTCCTCGCTCTGGTTGAAGAGGGCATCCAGTTGGGAGAGATAATCGTTTACGGCTGTGCTTGAGGCCAGATCTGCGGATGCGGACAGATACTGTTTTTCAACAAAGCTGTTCCAATTGGTATCAAGGGAGACATCCGCACCGGTACCGAGACTGTTGCCGGACACGAAAATATTGCCCGAACTGGAATAGGTGGTGTTGACATTCTGGTAGCCTTCGGTCTCGGAGTTGGCGATGTTGTTGCTCGCCGTGTTGATCGAGACCTGGGCATTGGTCAATGCTTTCTGACCTATGTACAATGCGTTGTTTAACATCTATTCCTCCGTCTCCGTTGCCACCGGGGCCTAATAAATATCTACCTGCTCCTGCTCTCAGTCCCCGGAATCTTCTGCAGCCTGAGCTGCAAATGATTCCAAGAAGGCTGCTCCTCTGTCTGCCGGCGGCTATCAACCTCGAAGGGCCGCCGGAGACACTAAAAACCCGACCTACCGTTTCAGACCGATTGCTGTCTGGAGCAGTTCATCAGCTGTGGTTACAACCTTACTGTTTGCCTGATATGAAGACTGGATGATGATCAGCTCGGTCATCTGTGCCGCAAGATCAACGTTGGAAGCTTCAAGGGCATTGGAAACCACCGACCCGAAACCGGCCGACCCGGCAGTGCCGATAATGGCTTCACCTGATTCGGTGGTGGCCCGGAACAGGTTGCTGCCCTCGGCCTCCAGTCCGGACTCGTTGGTGAAATCAGCCAGACCGAGCTGGTAAAGTTCAATGGACTGGCTGTTGGAATAATTGCCTATGATGATTCCGTTTTCATCCACGGTAACGGATTCAAGGGAGCCGGTTGCGTAGCCGTCCTGAGAAACAGTGTAGGTCGCCGAAGAGCTGTCGCTGTAGCTTGTTGTCGCACTGCTTTCCAGCGTGTAATCGCTGAAGCTCGGCAACGCGGAATAGCTGGTGGCCGCTGATATGTCCCCGAGGGTGGATATGCCCGAAGTGGTCCATGTGGAATCGTCACTGGACATGCCGAAACTGATGGCAACATCCTGCCCGTTGGCACTGCCGGTGAAGTTCATGTTCACCTCCGGGTAACCTTCGGCACTCAGGTCGGCCAGGCTCCAGTTGGAAGCATCCTTGACGTCGGTAGAAGCAGCGGCGTTGGACAGGGTGAAAGCGGTCATGGAAGTCATCTGGCCTTCGGAATTGAAGGTCAGGGTTCCTGCCATGGCCAGCCCGGCCCCGCTGGTGGTGTTCAACCCGATACCGTCGGCCCCGGTTCGCATGTCATCATCGGCATCATAGGCAGCCACGTATTCCCAGACGATGTTGCCGTCGGCATCAACATCCACCGGGTCCATGTAGAAAGTCAGGTCGTGAGAGGAACCGTTCTCATCATAGATGGTTATGGTGGTGGAATAACTGTACTGCGAATCATCCAGGGGCGGATTCTCTGTTCCGTTGTAAAGCTCGAAAAGGGATGTGTACGGATTGGAGGTAATTGCCTCGTCGGTACTCTGGGAGTCGAGGTTCATGGTCAGGGTCACCTCGGAAGTTGCCTTGGGCGGTGACTGGGACTGGTCAAGCTGGATGGTGGTCAGAGCCCCGGAAGCGGAACCGTTTTCAACCTCCCAGCCCTGCACCCTGTTGCCGTATGTATCGACAAGGTAGCCGTCTTTATCGAAATCAAAGTTGCCGGCGCGGGTGTAGTAGGTGGTGTTGGTGTCAGGGTCCACCACGATGAAATATCCGTCTCCATTCAGGGCCACGTTGGTGGAGATGCTGGAATCCTCGTATGACCCCTGTGTGTAGTCGGTGTTGATGGTCGCCACACCGGCTCCGTTGCCGACCTGATCAGAACCGCTGCCGGTGGTGATGGCGGAATAGAACAGGTCTTCAAAGACAGTTGTAGACCCCTTGTAGCCGATGGTCGAAGAGTTGGCGAGGTTGTTTGAAACAACTGAAGTAGCCTGGGAGTTTACATTCAGACCTGATATGCCGGTATAAAGCGAACTGGTGATACCCATCTGTTTTCTCCTTTTAAATGAAAGTCACATCGGTAATGGACACTTCGCGTCCGTCATCAAGCGTCAGAGTGGTGTTCCCGGACGAATCCTGTTCCACTGCGGTGATGGTTCCCGCCGATTTGGTGTAGACCGCCACGGAATCCTCGTTTTCGTCATAGGCAAAGGACAGGACGGTGTAGGTTCCGTCATCACTGATTCCGGCTGCATTCATGATCTGCTCACCGGTAAACTCGATCTCCCCGGCCTCCTGATCAGAGTAGTAGAGGGTCTTCACAAGGTTTCCGTCCGAGTCGTAGATATTCAGGCCGAGGGTAGCGGCATCTTCCTGAAGATCGATGGTGATTCCATCGGCCTCGCCGTCCTCGACAGTGAGAATGCCGCCGTCGGCCATGACGTCCCTGCCGATGTAGCTGGAGGTGCTGAGTGCGGAGAGGGCTGAAAGCTGGTTGATGATGGTTTCGAGATTTTCATTCTGGGCCACGTCCTGCTCGAGCATCGAGTAGTTGGTCATCTGGTTGATCATCTCGGTATTATCCACCGGGTTGGTGGGGTCCTGATACTCAAGCTGGGTGGTGAGCAGAGTCAGGAAATCCACCTGATCAAGAGATGAGCTGCTGGAGGTTGTGGTGGTTACGTTTGTGGAATCTGTAGAAGTATAGGAGCTTACGCCTTCGATAGTCATGATACTGACCTCCTCTCTCTTGAAGCGCCGAAATGACGGCGAAGTTTATTGAGTGCCTGATGCTTGATGCAACGCACTGTTCTTGCTGTGATTCCAAGCTGTTGTGCCACTTCAACAGCTTTCAGGTCTCCCCAGAAAATCATTCTGAGAACTTCAATCTGTCTGGCGGTAAGCAGGCCTTTGGGAATTGAAATGGAAATATTCGGAATTTCTGGAACCGGTATATCGTCAATTTCATCTACATTAATATAGATGATCTGACTCTTTCGCATGTAATCAATAGCTACAGAACGGCTTATGATGTACATCCATGTTTTAAGAGAGCTTTTTTCAGAAGAGTATTTGTCGATATATCCATTTTTAATGATCTTAAATGCTATCTCCTGACAAACTTCATCTACATCACAGGAGGATACGTTTCCATATTTTGACCTTAAAAACTTATTAACTACGTTTTTTATAAGGTTTGAATTCTCATTAAAAAATTCATCATAATCTGAACAATAATATTCTTTGTTATACTTACCAATATATGTGTTCATACTGCCTCCTTCTGCTGTAGAAGTAAGCAACCTGTATTCCGTACAATATTAAATTATGAAAACTCCTGATTCAGAATACGTCAGATTAAATTAAGTACTTTTGTGCTGGATTAAGAAACTATGTATAAGAGAGGATCAAACTTAACTTTTCTTGAGAACAAACCGCTTAAAAATCAGATTGCTGCATACAAATTTTCCCATGAGGCAATAATTACCCGGAAGCCGGAAAAAGGATTTGACGTCAACGGCATGCTTTTCCCTGTCCTCAAGCCGGCTGAAAAATACTGGGGCACAAAAAAAGGCCCGACGGTAAGCCGGGCCTGCAAGGCGGAAATCAGATACAGTCTTAGCCGCCGATAAGCGAAAGAGCCATCTGCGGGAGCGAGTTGGCCTGCGCCAGCATGGAAACAGCGGACTGGGTGATGATCTGCTGCTTGGAGTAGTTGGTCATCTCAAGGGCGACATCGACATCGGAAATTTGGGATTCTGCTGCGGAAAGGTTTTCGGCCTGAATCTCAAGGTTGGAAATTGTGGCTTCAAGCCTGTTTTCTGTGGCACCGAGATTGGCGCGGATTTTATCTTTGGAAATAATGGCCTGATCAAGTGCGGCAAGGGATTCCTGCGCAGCTTCCTGAGTGGAGACAGTATACCCTGCGTTCAGCGAACTCATGTTGCCGACACCAAGTGCCGAGGCAGTGCAGCAGCCGATTTCAATAGTATATTTATCCTCTGCTGAATCGTTGCCCGTTCCGAAATGGATAGTCATGGCTCTTGACCCAGAAAGGTTGCCGTTGAGCAGATAAATGCCATTGAAGTCAGTTGCACTGGCAATTCGGGTAATTTCAGATGCCATGGCCTGATATTCCTGGTCGATCAGGGCACGCTGATCAGAAGTGTAAGTACCGGTTGCGGCCTGCTCGGCGAGTTCTTTCATGCGGATGAGCTTTTCATCCACAACACCGAGTGCGCCATCGGCAGTCTGAATCATTGAGATACCATCGTTGGCGTTGCGTACACCCTGATTGAGGGTGGAAACATCGGACCGCATAAGCTCGCGCACTGCCAGACCTGCTGCATCATCTGCGGCAGAGTTGACACGCAGGCCGGATGCCATTTTTTCCGTGGACGCGCCCAGAGATTTATAAGCATCATTAAGGTGACGTGCTGCCGAGTTGGCCATAGTATTGTTGTTGATCACTAAAGACATAAAAACCTCCGTGTTGTCTTATACATCCATGAGAAGCTATCTTTGCTTCCATTATTTAAATGTGCAGTTGCAACCAGAACACACATGCGACAACAGCAGAGATGCAACACGAAAACCAAACTTAATTAACTTTAGTTAGCTTAAAATTCAGAATGAAAAATATTTAAATACAATTCATTCAAATAAAATAAACATAAGATTAAGACAGAGCATATAAATTAACACTTCTTACACTTACAATGCTTAAACAATCATTCGAGCACTAAAGAACGTCACAACTTTGCCGCTAGGAACATTTTTCCGTCGCTTTTAGTATGAAGAAGATCAAACAACAGTTGAAAGAAGCCGACAGAGCATACCTCGGCCCCACCAGGTCCGGAATTATTCAGCAAAAGCAGCCATACGGAAAACATACATGACAAAAGAAAAGGCCCGGCGGGAAGCCGGGCCTGATCTTGCAGTCTTTCCGATGCTGATTTAACCGATGAGCGAAAGAGCCATCTGCGGTAGCGAGTTGGCCTGCGCCAGCATGGAAACAGCGGACTGGGTGATGATCTGCTGCTTGGAGTAGTTGGTCATCTCGGTCGCAACGTCCACATCTGAGATCTGCGACTCGGCAGCCGAGAGGTTCTCGGACTGAATCTCAAGGTTGGAGATGGTTGCTTCAAGCCTGTTTTCGGTAGCACCGAGGTTGGCCCTGATCTTGTCCTTGGAGACAATTGCGTTGTCCAGAGCCCCCAGCGCGGCCTGTGCGGCCTCCTGGGTGGAAACAGTATACCCGGCGTTCATAGAACTGGTGTTGCCTACGCCAAGAGCGGAAGCGGTGCAGCAGCCTATTTCAACAGTATACTTGTCCTCTGCGGAATCGTTACCTGTTCCAAAATGGATGGTCATAGCTCTTGAGCCGGACAGGTTACCATTAAGCAGATAAATTCCGTTGAAGTCGGTAGCACTGGCAATTCGGGTAATTTCCGATGCCATGGCCTGATACTCCTGGTCGATCAGGGCACGCTGATCAGAAGTATAAGTACCGGTTGCGGCCTGTTCTGCCAGTTCCTTCATGCGGATAAGCTTTTCGTCCACTACTCCGAGAGCGCCGTCAGCGGTCTGAATCATGGAAATACCATCGTTGGCGTTACGCACGCCCTGATTCAGAGTGGATACATCCGAACGCATGAGTTCGCGGACCGCCAAACCTGCTGCATCATCTGCGGCAGAGTTGATCCGCAAACCGGAAGCCATCTTTTCAGTGGACGCGCCCAGAGCCTTATACGCATCGTTAAGGTTACGCGCTGCAGAGTTGGCCATTGTGTTGTTGTTAATTACCAGACCCATAAAAACCTCCGTGTTGTATTGCACATCCTTGCGCTACAGACAGCCGACCGATTCGACTGCCTTTACCTGCTTATACGCAGCGGAGGTAAAGAACGTTTACATCACACAACCATATTTTCAGACCGCATCTTCCATGCACTATATATAAAAAACGGCAATCTTAATTTTTCTTAATGTAGTTAACAATTTTTAACACTAAACTTTTTTGCTTATCGCTTCTGAACCCATAGTATACGGGGAGGAGAACAGTTATGAACAAGATACTTCTTATCGATGACGATCCGGAAATGGGGGAACTTCTTTCCACCTATCTGGACGGAGAAGGGTACAGCCTGCATCATGCCTGCACCGCAAAGGAAGGACTCAAGGTACTCGGAAGCAATGACTTCGACCTTGTGCTTCTGGACATTGTGCTGCCGGACATCAGCGGGCTGAACGTATTGGCAAAGATCAGAGCGGATTCCAGCATCCCGGTAATCATGCTGACAGGCAAAGGGGATGAGGTGGATAGAGTTGTAGGTCTTGAAATGGGTGCCGACGACTACATCTGCAAACCCTTCCCCCTGCGGGAGCTGCTGGCCAGAATGCGTGCTTCACTACGACGCAGCGCCATGAACGGAAACCAGAAAACTGTAACCCCCACATCCCGGGGCAAACTGAGTGTGGGAGCGCTGGAAATAAACCTCGACTCCCAGTCAATTATGGTAAAGGGAATCGAAACCCACTTCACAGCCGCTGAATTCAGCATAATTGAACACCTTGCCACCAGTTGCGGAAAACTTGTTGAACGTGATTCCCTGATGGAAACCGCACTGGGCAGGACCGTGGACTTCGACGACTACGTGCTCAACGTCCACATGAGCAACCTGCGCCGCAAAATCGGCGATTCAGTCTCAATCAAAACCATTCGCGGACGCGGATACATGATGACGGCAAGGACTCAGGCCTGAGCATGATGCACCTGCGGAAGGGAGTTGCTGCCCTCTTACTCTCACTGCTGGCCCTCTGGGCCGTCGCCTCACCATGTTTTGCAGGGGACAGGGAAGTCTCCTCAGAACTGGAAGATCTCGAACTGGAGGATCTGCTTCAGGTCGAAATTGTCTCCCCTTCCGAACGCAAACAGTCCCTTGAACACATTGCCGGGTCATACACAATCCTCACCGAGGAAGACATCAGGCGCAGCGGAGCCACATCCGTCCCGGAAGCTCTGCGGACCGTCCCCGGAGTTCTGGTCACCAGAACAGACACCGACAAATGGGCTATCGGGGTGCGTGGATTTTCCGGCACATTCAACAGCAAGCAGCTCATCCTTGTAGACAACCGTCCCATTACATCACCATATTTCAACGGGGTAATCTGGTCCAGCCAGGACCTGCCTATCCAGATGGTCAAACGGATCGAAATCGTGCGCGGTCCGTGGACCAGCCTCTGGGGATCGGAATCTTTCAACGGGGTCATCAACATCATCACCAAGTCCGCTGCAGAGATGCAGGGCAGCAGGAGTGTGACCACAGCCGGAACAGACGGGGCCAACCAGTACCTGCGCCACGGGGCAAGACTTTCCGACAATGCGACAATGGCCGTTTATGCCAAGGGAGGCTTCGAGCCGGGCAAGAACTACCGCATCAGGGGAAGGACTGAGAAAGGATCAAAGAACTGGGCAACCGGATCAGTGGGCTTCAGAACCGACTGGATCAACGGCTATACCGACCAGCTTACCCTGCAGGGCCAACTGGCTACTTCCTCAATTGATGAGAACTCACCTCCGGGAAACCGCTTCTCAGCCAACAGGGAAAAGCAGGACTACAGCGGTTATACCCAGCTCCTCTGGAACAGAAAGACCGGCGCACGGTCGGGTATGCAGTTCCGCACCTCCTACACCCGCACTGTAACTACCATTGCAGACATGGCCAGCACCTCCAATTCTGCGGATACGGAATTCATCTATTCCAGTGAACAGCTCACGGACCATTTCCTGACCATGGGCATAGGCGGCAAGTATTACTGGGATTCCTTTAAGCAGGGAGAACAGGTCTCTGTTACCAACGACAGCCTCTACCGCCTCGACTTCAGTACATTCCTGAAAGACAGGATCACCCTCATCGACGAAAAGCTTTTCCTGACCATGGGACTGAAGCTGGATTATTCACAAGGAAAAGAAATCGCCCCGCAACCGACGGCACGCCTGCTCTATATGGAGGACAACGAGGAATACTGGCTGGCCTTTTCACACGCGACAAGAGAACTGGGGAACTGGATTCGCGAAGGCCAGTACAGAATCAGGGTCAAGGACAAGGATTACACTCTCAACACTTCCGGAGACCTGCAGACGGAAAAACTGACCTCTGCCGAAGCTGGGTACCGCAGGTTGATAAGCGAAACTCTCAAGCTTGATCTTTCGCTCTATTTCAACAGCTACGACCAGATGGCCACTTTCAGCTTCGATGAAGATACTATGACCGCCACGCCCACCAGCTCGCTGTACGGGCTCAGCTACGGAACTGAACTCGCTCTGGACTGGCAGGCACTGCCCTACCTGACCCTGCGACCTTCAGTTGATATTTCCAACCAGGATTTCTCAAACTTCTCTAACTATATTCCCGGGCTCTCCCCGCCGCTAAACAGCCCGCTATACAATCTCAAGCTGCAGGCGTTGATCTCCCTCTCCGAAGAATGGGAACTGGATATTTTCGCATCCTATCTTAACACCCTTGATGACCGCGACATATCCACCGGGTTCGGACTTGATGCACGACTGGCCTGGACCCCCATGGACGACTTCTGTCTGGAACTTATCGGCTCCAATCTGATGACCTCCATCGAGGAAGGTGAATTTACGCCCACTGATCCGACCTGTACACTGAGGCTGACATGGGACTTTTAAAAAACCATAAATTACTGGCAATTATATTTGCCGCACTATTTATGGTACATTCCATGTCAGTGGATATTGCCCGAGCCGAGGCGAGTGGTCCGGAGCACCACGTACGCTTGCGTGCGACCCAGCCACAACTCAAGGCCCTGTTCATCAAAAAAATAACCAAGTACGTTCTTGGACCTGACAACCAGAGGATTTCCGCAGTTTCCCCGGTACGCATCGCCGCCATCAGTCCTCGGCCGCTGGTCCGTTTTTTCAACCGTCCTGACGGCTTCGAACTGGTCCGCTGGCCGGCCGACTGTCAGGTACTGTTCCTTGACGGGGAAAACCCGCGCGCCATTGCCGCAATTCTCAAGCAGGTCAGCAACCGCCCAATACTCACCATCGGCAGCAGCCCGGACTTCCTGCGCATGGGCGGCATGATCAACCTTGTGGAATCAGGTTCAAGATTCAAACTGCAGGTCAACGTCTGTGCCGCCAAAGAGGCCGGACTGACCATAAGCTCCAAGCTTCTCAACCTTTCTGAAATTTACTGTGGAGACACCCCGCGATGACATCTTACCGCAACAGTCTGGGAAGAAAGATCAGCGGAGCCATTCTGGGCACGACTATCGCAGCACTGGTTGTCTCCATGAGCCTGATCGTAGCCTCATTCTTTCACTCATACCGGCAGGGAACCATCCAGAAGGCAGCGGGGCTGGCTCAGGTGCTGGTTACGTCCATCTCCCCGGCACTGGACTTCAACGACCCTGAAGCAGCGTCCGAGGTGCTGGAATCCCTGAACCTGATCAGCAACACCGCCGGAGCAACAGTTTTCACCGCAGACGGCAAGGTATTTACCTCCTACGGAGAAGCGGCCTCAACACTTCCGGAAAAACTGGACCAACCTAACATCGAATTAAACAGCTTCCGCATTGTCCAACCCGTTTCATCAGGGGAAGAACTGCTGGGCTATCTTGTTCTTGACGGCCGCTTCTCAGACCAGATGGACTGGCTGTACCAGAACATCATCTCATCGGCTGCCATTCTGCTTGTTGTGGCAGGCATATGCGTTGTTGTTACCGGGCACTTTCGAAAAAAAATGACCCGTCCCATCGGCCAACTGACCGATGCGGTGCGCGATATTTCCAAAAGCAAGGACTACTCCAAACGCGTCTCCTATCGCAGTGACGACGAAATCGGATATCTGGTCTCGGAATTCAACTCCATGCTGGCCAAGATTGAAAAACGCGATGCATGGCTGAACAGCCATCGTGAAATGCTGGAAAACATCGTCTCCCAGCGGACAATGCAGCTTCGAGCCAAACAAAGCGAACTGGAAAACAAGAACAGGATGCTGGTCAGTGAAATCCACGAAAGACACACTGCTGAAATGATCCGTGACGAAGTGGAGCGTATCAACCGCCACGACCTCAAATCCTCGCTCAACCTCGTAATCGGCTACCCGGAACTTCTTCTGAACGGCGAACCGCTTACAAAAGAGCAGCGCAAGTACATCAAACGCATCGCCGCAGCCGGATACCGCATGCTGGACATGATCCAGTTCCATCTGGATATGTTTAAAATGGAGCAGGGCATCTACAGGCTCAAGACCATGCAGGTGGACCTTATCGACCTGATGACCTCCCTTGAAGAAGAAATGGCCCTGCTGCTCAACCAGTCCGGGGTCAGCCTCTCCATCATGCTCGATGATAAGGAAATCGAGGGCATGGAAGAACTCTTCATCACCGGAGAAGGCATGCTGCTGCGCACCATGTTCCGCAACCTGATCAAAAACGGGGTGGAAGGGTCCAGAAGAGGAGACACAGTGACCATCGCCATCTGCAGCGGCCCTCCAATATCAGTCACGGTCAAGAATACTCTTGCCGTACCCGAAGAGATCCGCAACCGCTTCTTCGACAAGTATGTAACCCAGGGCAAGGAAGACGGCACGGGCCTCGGCACATACTCCGCCAAGCTCATCGCCCAGACCCACGAAGCATCAATCAGCATGCACACAGCCGATGACACCGGGACGGAAGTCACCGCCCGCTTCAAGCTTGAAGGCAACGCCGCCTGATTCTATCGAAATTTTTATTCATCAGGGCTCCCACCTTCATGCGCACATTCAACGCGACCTGATTGCAAATTCAATCCTGCTGTACTAACTTGAACCCCACCTTATTTTCCGTTTCCACTGCCGCTATTACAACCAAACAAAGGACAAGCCATGAAAATCATCCGCTTCCTGCTTCCCGCCCTGCTGCTGATAATGCTCCTGCCCGGCTGCAAGAAAAACACAGCCCCTGCCGATCCTGAATTCAAAAATACTTTCACTGAAATTTCCGATAAGAACGATGCGTTCTACAAAGGTTATTTTCAGGTGGTCGGACGCGGCAGCGGAGAATCCAAATCAATGGCACTGCTGGCAGCCCGTTCTGTTGCACAGGCAAGGCTGGTGGAAATCATCGAAGGCGTGGAAGTTGAGCGCAACACCCTGATCAAGGAAGGCAAGGTGCAGGGAGACATCATTGAGGCCAAAGCCAGCGGATATGTAAAGTTTTCTTCGGTCTGCGGCGAACAGTACAACCCGGAAACCGGAAACGCGGAAGTCTGCCTCAGGCTCCCGCTCAGGTCCGGGGGGCTGGGTGACCTTGTAGAAAGCCTGATCGACAAATATGACGGGGTCAAAAAACAATGAAACAGCTTTCTTTAAGGACTCTGCTCGTCATCCTCGCTCTGCTGCTCGCCGTCCCCGCCTTTGCGCAGGGCAACAGGCAGACCTCAAAATCATCCGTACTCATTGAAGCTGAAGGCATGGCCTGCCTCGGCCTGGACCGTACCCGCACTCAGGTGCGACAGCTCGCAATCGACGATGCCAAGCGCTCTGCCACAGAGCAGGTCAGCACCTATGTCTCACGCGAGACCAGCGTGGACAAAGGCAAGGTCAGCAAGGATCTCATCGACGTCTATTCCAGAGCCACGGTCAAGGTTCTCAAGGAATTGGAAAACAGCTGGGTGGAATCAAAAGACAAGAGCGGTTATCCCGACCAGTGCTACAAAATCAGAATCCGCGCAGAAATAATCCCCGCCGAGGACGGCCCGACCAAGGGAATCCAGAGCAAGTCAGTCGACAACCCCCGTGCTCCGCTTACTGTCGAACTCTGGACCGACAAGGACGTCTACAAACTCGGTGACCAGATGAAATTCTATTTCCGAGGCAACAAGCCCTTCTATGCCAGAGCCGTCTACAAGGATGCCGAAGGAACACTCATAGAGGTTACACCCTCCGACCGGACAAAATACTACGAAGGCGGGGCAGTCTATGAAATCCCCGGACACAACGACAGCTTCACCCTGCAGATAACCCCGCCGCTGGGCGAAGAAAAACTGATCCTATATACCTCAACCAGCCCCATGAACGGCTATCAGGGCCAGCGATCCGGAGACCTGCTCGTAATTGAAGGAAAAAGTTCGGAACTGGGGACAACAACCCGCGGGCTGACCGTGCTGAAAGGAAACAAATCACAAAAGAAAGCCGCAAAAGCTGAGTTTGCCGAAGCTGAAGTAAAGGTCAAAGTCGAAAAGTAGAGAAGTTGCACTGTGCCCAAAGCAGTCAGTCTGCTTATGATGCCTTCGGCTACCCCGCCGGAGACTTCTCAAGACCCCAGCAGCCTGCTTATGAATCCTTGAGGAGTCAGCTCGGAAAGATTAAGACCGAAATGGCTGCTGAGCCTGACAACCTGCGGCGGAAGAAGCCCGCACAGATCAAGCTGGGCCGGGCCGTTGAAAAGATCAACCGTGCTTCCGTCAAAGCACAAGCGGCCATCTTGCAGACACAAAGCCCGGCTGGAATTCTCTGCAACAAAATCCATATCATGGCTGATTATGATCACCGTCTTTCCGGCGGCCTGCAGACTTTGCAGGGCTTTGGAGAGCATGGCTGTCTCCTGCGGGTCCAATCCTGCGGTTGGTTCATCCAGAACAGTAATTCCGGTATCCATGGCCAGCACAGAAGCTATCGCCAACCTCTTGCGTTCACTGTCCCCAAGGTCATGCGGATTTCGTTTCCGCATCTCCAGAAGTCCGAATGAGGCTAGTTGCCCTTCCCCCAGCTCCTGTATCAGTTCTTCAGGATAACCCAGATTACGTGGCCCGAAGGTAACTTCCTCCCAGACCGAACTTTTGCAGATCTGATCGTCAGGATTCTGGAAAAGCAAACCTACCTGTGCGGCAAGGGAGGCAACACTTTTGCCAGCCGTTGAAATACCGTTTATTTTCACTTCCCCCTGCTCAGGCAGCAACAGACCGTTGAAATGCCTGACCAGCGTACTTTTACCGGACCCGTTATGCCCCAGCAGGGCAACCGTCTCCCCCGGACCGATATTGAAGGATACATCTGTAAGGGCCTGCGTGCCCGACTCATAGCTGAAGCTTAAATTTTGTACTTCAATACCCGCAGCCATTGCTCAACCCCTGTCCAGACCACGGACGGTTTGCGTAAAAGTTGTGGCCAGCCCGCACCCATTGCGCCAGAGACAATTTTTCAGGGCAAGCTCCGAAACACGCGTGTAGCGGGTCCAGTCCAGCCCGATATCCTTCAACAAAGGGGCGGAGAGAACTTCATCGGGCGTACCGTCCATAACGATAGCACCTTCATGCAGAGCCAGAACCCGATCGGCATGTTCGGCAATACTTTCCAACCGCTGTTCAGCCAGCACAATGGTCCGCCCATCTTCTTTCAACCGGCTCAGAATCTCGAAAACATCCTGCACACCTTTCGGGTCGAGGTATGTGGTCGGCTCATCCAGAACAAGCACCGGAGCGTCGCAGACCAGAGCAGAAGCAATGGCAACCCGCTGCAACTGCCCCCCGGAAAGATGGTGCGGAGAACGTCCGGCCAGATCAGACAATCCGGTCATGCTCAAAGCACTGTTCACCCGCCGGAGAATATCATCCCGTGGAACGCCCTGATTCTCCAGGCTGAAAGCAACTTCCTCCGCAACAGTAAACCGCACGCCGCAAAGCTGATTAGCCGGTTTCTGCATGACAAAGGCAACCGACAAGGCCAGCTCCGCAAGCGAAAGATCGGCAGAGCTGTTGCCGCAGACCCGGACAGAACCCTGCGCCTTGCCGTGAAAGAGCTGGGGGATCACCCCGGTCAGAGCATAGCAAAGGGAGGACTTGCCGGAATTGTTCGCCCCGATGACGGCGACAAACTCACCTTTACGCACCCTCAGAGAAAGATCTTTCAGCGCCGGACGCACAGCACCGGGGTATGAATATGAAAAATTGTCGATTTCAATAAGCGGCATGGATCAGCAGCACCGTCTTGTAAATGATAAGGAGCAAGCAAAGGGAAAGCATCAGCCTACGCACAAACTTCTCCCTAGCCGAATCTCGGACAACCCTGAGAGAGGTCTTGGCCCGCCCGGAATTGAATCCCCGCAACTCCAGGGCAATGGCACGCTGCTCTATTTCAGCAAAAGCGCCGAGTACCAGCGGGGCAATCAGAGGGGCCACGGAACGGGCCCGGCTCAGGAACGAACCATGGGAGTCTAGCCCCCTAGCCCGCTGGGCATCCTTGATGACCGCCGTGCGCGCCCGCATTGCCGGAAGCATCAGCAAAGGGCTGCCCAGCACATAGGCCAGCGAAGAAGAGCACCCGGCCTGCGTCAGGGAGGTTATGAAATCAGCAGGATGGGTTGTGAATACAAAAAGAAGTGATGCAGTGAGTATTGCCCCCAACTGCAGGAGCGTGCTTCCGGCAAAGAGCAGCCCTTCGGCATACAGAGTCACTCCATTATACGAAGCAAGTGGAGTCTGGTTTGACGGGTATAACATCCCGTGAATCGGAATCATGAACATTGCCAGCGGGAGCAGTGTGCGCCATGAAAACTTCCAGACGCGCCCGGACACTCCGGCAGCTGCTGCCAGCAGCAGGTTCACCGCAAAAAGAACCGCATCCGGCCAGATTCCCCCGGGAGCACAATAAACCGCCACCCCCGCAAGCAGGACATAAGTCAGCTTGCTCAGGGGGTGGAGGTGGTGAAGCCTGGATGTGCCGCTCACATAAAGAGAGATCGCACCTGACTGCAAGAAACTGCTCCGGAAGTTGCGTTAATATGGATGAGGATCAGGACTCAGCGGACGCCAGAAGCGGAAAACGGGCGTGAATACGTTCCGGCAGGGTCTTTATCAGCCCCCAGACCAGCACGGCGGTCACAACCTTATCTATAACGTTGGAGGTAAACACGGTCACAACTACCGAACCGAACAGATCCTTTCCAAGGGCCAGCAGGTAGGCCATGGCGAAATCAGCGCCGCTGCCGGTTATGCCGCCGAACATGTACAGACGGATGGGCACAGCAACCACGGAGTTGAAAACGGTGATGACAAGACCGGCAGCGATTGCGAGCCACAAATTTTTAAACATCCCGTAACGGGCGCAGAAACCGGCAGCAATACCGATCACCATTGCCACCGGAGCAAAAGCCGCCGCGACCGGAGAGGAGATAACGCCCCAGATCAGGTTGGTGAAAAGCCCGGCAATTCCACCGGCCCATGGACCGGCAAGCACGGCCACCAGCACAGTGCCGATGGAATCAAGAAAAATAGGGAGCTTAAGCATGGAAACAAGCTGCCCGACCGCAATGTTCAACACAATAGCGACTGCGATCAGCACCCAGGTGAACGTAGTGAAATCTTTTTTAACATCCCCAATGAAACCCATAAGACTATTCCTTCCTTCTGGTTAAAGATTGAACTTCCAGCTCAGGATACCCGGTCTGCGGATCGAACGTTCTCAAAAATCTGTATTCGGGCATAACGGCAAGAACTATCTCCGCCGTTGTGTACACCCTGCTCCCCGGAAGAAGATGGGCACCAATGGTTCTGCCTTCCCCGTCCGCGATGGATATGTGAAAATGGGAACCGTGAACTGACAGAACTCCGGTAAGGGAGACTATCTCGAAATGCCCCTCCAGCTCAGTGGCCTCGCCCTTATTGGCAAACCGCAGCACCGCACGGGTAAGACTCCCCACACAGGTAAGGACACAGGCGGCCTCAATCCCCTGTTCCTGCACTACCCGTTCAAGCTCAACAAGAATATCCTGCCCCGGTGCAAATCGAACTGCTAAAGTTTCCACTGATTACTCACTCCATCTTTCCTCTAATTCGACGCTGCTGCAGAATAACCGGCTGTCCTGACCGACCACATTATCATTATCTTTCAATCAGTTGCTTTTATATAAACATTTACGATACTTCCAATCGATACTATCTATATAAAGACAGCCTTGTTATTTACTAACGTTATATATTCTGAGGTCAGGATATGAAAAACCGGGACAGCCTGACGGTGTCCCGGAATTTTTCAAAACTTGCCAGCTTAAAATCGCCGTATGCAGAAGGAGGGCGATCCGACGAATTGGGGGAAAGGAATTATCTGGCGAGCTCGGTAAAACTGCCCTTGAGCAGGGCAACAAGATCGTGCGGGGAAAGCTCAATATCCAGTCCCCGGCGTCCCCCGCTCACATAAATGGTTTCAAAGCCTTCGGCAGATGAATCCACGACTGTCTTAAGCAACTTTTTCTGGCCCAAAGGACTTACACCGCCCACAACATATCCAGTGGTTTTCTCCACAATCTTCACATCTGCCATGGCGGCCTTCTTTACTCCGACGGCCTTGGCCAGCAGCTTGAGGTCAAGCATCTTCATAACCGGAACAACCGCAACATACAGGTCCTTTCCGCTTGCGGCTACAAGGGTCTTGAAAACACGCGCCGGGTCTACCCCGAGCTTTTCCGCAGCTTCCTTTCCGTAAGCCTCGGCAGAAGGGTCATGCTCGTATTCGTGGACTGAAAACTTTATCTTGCTCTTCTTTGCTAATCTGATTGCTGGTGTCATTTTTGTTTTATTTTGATGCGCTTCGCGCTTCTTACGATGATTTAATTTCGCTTCCGGCGGTAGCAGCCCGTTGAAAAATCAAAAGCACAGGCTGTTCAAAAAAGGTGAGATGCTATCCGCGAAAAAGTTCAAGGTCGAAGCGAACTTCCCGTACACGAGGATTTTAACTTTCTGACGCAACGACGCAGAGCCCATTTTTCAACAGCCTGCTAGGCCGGATCAGGGTATTTATCAGAACACAGCTGTCCGCCGGCACCCCAGTTTTCCTTTTTTACATCCTCGATGACCACATAAACGGATTCCACACCGCAACCGATGATCCGTGCTGTCTCTCTGGAAATAACTTCCACCAGTTCCCGCTTCTGGTCAACGCTTCTTCCTTCAAACATCTCAACTCTGATTATCGGCATTTATGCCTCCTCTTCTTGATGGGGTTGCTGCCACATTCCCGCAAACCGCCCAAATACGAAATACATATCAATCAGCCAGTTTCAGGACCAATTCTGTGAGCTCGTCCGCAAATTTCTCATTGAGCGGACCATGTCCTGTCAATAAGCGGTACCACATGGCCCCGAAAACCATATCTACAAGCAGGTCGGAAGACTGCCCGGAGGCATTCTTCCCGCTGCCCTGCACCTGCTCTATAACCGAGCGCAGTACACCGCGCCTCTGTTCCACAAAATGCTCCCTGAATCGCTGCCGAAAACCTTCGTCTTTCTGTGCTTCAGCCATGAGGAAACGCAGATGAACTCCGCTTCCTTCCGCAATGGAGATCATCGACTTACGCAGCAGAGAACGCAGTCTCTCCTGCCCGGAACCGGCAACGGGAATTGATATTCTTGCATCCGCCTGTTTCAGGAGTGCCTCCAGCACAATATCTGCCAAAGAAGGCCACCAGCGGTAAATTGTAGGCTTGCCCACACCGGCACGCTTTGCAATGCCCTCTATGGACAACGCCGCTCCCCCGCCTTCATCCAGCAGCTCGCAGACGGCATCCAGTACAGCCTGCTGTGATTTCTCACTTCTCGGGCGGCCCGCTTTAGCCCTTGTCATTACTCACTCCTATGCGCTTTTCTGCTATCCTTTCTGCCATGGTTGACACGTTTTGGCAAGTTTTGATACGTTACGTTCCGTAACGATTTTATCGCAGCAAATTTCAGAACCATAAACGAAGCCAAACATGAACATCACATCAGCAAAACTGGTATTTTTCTCACCCACCGGCACCACCGAAAAGGTACTCAGGGGAATCGCACACGGCACAGGTCTTGGCGAAGTGGAAACACTGGACATCACCAGCCCGGAATCCCGGCAGGGCAAACTGACCGTTGCAAAAGATGAACTGCTTGTAATCGGCGTTCCCGTGTACATGGGCAGGGTACCGGGGCTCCTGAACAGATGGTTGAACGAAATAAAGGCGGACGGGACCCCGGCAGTTTGCGTCGTGGTTTACGGGAACCGGGTCTACGATGACGCCCTGCTGGAACTGAAAAACATGGTCACTGAACGGGGCTGTGTACCTGTTGCCGGTGCGGCCTACATAGGCGAACACTCATTCTCCACCCCGCAGATTCCTACGGCGCATGGTCGCCCGGACTCTGAGGACCTTAGCCATGCCGCCAGTTTCGGGGCCGCCATCCGGCAGAAACTTGATGCTGCAAAAGACTCCTCGGATTTCACCGAGCTGCATGTTCCAGGAAAATTCCCATACCGGGGCACAACCGAACTCTGGAACGTGGATTTCATTGCTGTAAACGAGAATTGCGTACAATGCGGACTGTGTGCGGAAGCATGCCCCGCAGGAGCCATCGACAGGCAGGACAGCTCGTTGACAGATCAGGTCAAATGCATCACCTGCTGCGCCTGCCTCAAGCAATGCCCGCAACAGGCCAGAACCATGAAAGACGGACCGGTCAAGGATGCCCGGGAACGGCTGCACAATCTTTTCGGCACTCCCAAAAAACCGGAATATTTTCTTTAACCCGATAATTTGGGGAGAAGCTGTACAGACAACAGCCTGTTGAAAGAATCAAATACACAGGCTGTTCAAAAATGGCGTGATGCCAGATGCGCAAAAACAGAGGCCTCAACCCATTAATCAAGGATATAACGGAGCCCTTCATGAGCCAGCGGAAACGGACTGTTTTCCAGAAACGGGGTATGGTATCCGAGTACCCTGCCGTCTACTTTCTGCTGCAGGGATTCGACCTGCTTCCAGTGCGAATGCACACTGTCAGGGTTATCAAACTCTATTTCATGGAAAACAAGATCGCACCCTGAAAACCACTCCGCCTTCAACTCCTCGCGATTCAGGATACTGTTGATCCTTTCATCGTACTTGGTGTCCCCGGAGTAGCCGAAGCACCTTCCCCCGCCGGAAATCCTGAGCCCGATTGTTCCGTAGGGCAGGATGTGGTGATTCCAGCGACTCTCAATACGCAGGGAGCCAAGCTGCAGTTCTTTTCCCGGCTGCATGGTGTGGAGCTCAACATGATCATGCAGGTCAGGGAACAGAGGTGCATACAGATCCGCAAGAACCCGGAAAGCTGTGTCCGCCATCACAAGTTTCAATTTACGGTGGTACTTTCGGGCACGCCGGAGACAGGCTGTAAATCCCTGAACATGGTCTTCATGGTTATGGGTGAACAGAAAATGGGTGACGTCATCCCAGTGGATGTTGTGGCGCGCAAGAGAATGAGCCGGATAGCCGCAAGGGTCAATCCAGACGACCTCCCTGCCGAACCTCACAATGGTGTTTGCCACGGTTCCAAACACCCCGTTGCCGCAGCCGACGGGAATGATTTCGAGCTGCTCCCGCGCGGCATCATCTCTGGACACAGTTTCCAGCAGGGCCTCAATATCCTCGTCAGGGCTTGCGGAGGCAGCCAGCCCGTTACGGTCATACACAACCCTTCCCCTGTCAGAAATCAGCACATTGCCTGATTCGCAACGGATTTCAACGTTTCCGTTCTCATAGACGGGCTCCGCAACATTCGGATTAAACCACTTTTCCAGCCACGGCTTGCGGACAATGGATAGATTCGCGTCATCAAAAAAATAGGGAAAAATACGCTCAAGGTGGCGGTGAACAGCTTCAATGTCCTTCCGCAGCCCGACATACTGCTTCAGGATGCCGCCCCTGATCTGGGCCTGCCAGAGCACGAATTCCTCACCGGTGCGGTTATCCCCTGCCATGGAAACCTCCCAGCCGGGCACCACGACCGTCTCTTCCCGAAAACCGTGCTCCGTAATGAATTTTGCGATATCGGGCATACTGCCGACCCGTACTGTCCCTTCGGAAGTACGCACCATATCTGCATGCATGCCGCAATATCCGATCCGCTGAACCGTACTGCTCAGCCTGTTCAACCTGCTCCTGCTCATCCGCAATCCTCATTCGTAATGTATATGTTTACATTGCTGTGACACTATCGAAAGATATTCGTCACATCAAGCTGTAGGATATAAATTTTTATACCTTAATTTAATCTTTAAATACTGTAAGTTAAAACATATTTACACAAAATTGTTGACACCATTTAACGCAGACTGATACGGAATGTAAACGTTTACATGGCGAGGTTGTAAATGAGTACTATTCTTGATGTTGCACGACTAGCGCAGGTATCGACCGCCACAGTGTCGAGGGTGATCAATTCCCCTGAAACCGTGCGTGAAGAGACCCGGAAGAAAGTTCTCCGGGCAATGGAGATGTGCAACTACAAATACAACGCCCTCGCACGTGGATTCGTCACCAAGAGATCCAACACCATCGGGCTCATCATCCCGAACATCAACAACCCCGTTTTCGCAGAGTCCACCATGGGCGTACAGGAATATGCCGACGAAAAGAACATAAAGGTCATTCTAGGCAACACTTCCTACAAGTACTCCCAGGAGGAAAGCCTGATCAAGGCACTGCGGGAAAGTCAGGTGGACGGTCTCATCATCACCACAACCAATCCCAAGGGCGAGATCATCAGGACTCTCGTAAATGAAGGGGTTCCCTTCGTGCTTCTTTTCAGCACGGTCAAGGGCGGCCCCATCTCGGCCGTGGGCGTGGACAACTACCGTGGCGGCTACGTGGCCACGGAGCACCTCGTGTCACTCGGGCACAGGAGGATCGGAATGATCGCGGGCAGCTTTGCCGTGACCGACAGGGGTTACCACCGCTGGCACGGTTACAGACGCTGTCTGAAGGACAACGGAATTCCCTATGACGGAGACCTGCTTGTCCAGACGGAGTACTCCCTTGCCGGAGGACGGGACTCGATCAGGAAGCTCCTTGAACTGCCATCCCCGCCGACTGCGGTTTTCTGTTCCAACGACTACATCGCCCTCGGGGCAATCAAAGGAGCGAGGGAGGCCGGTCTGAGCCTGCCCGAAGACCTTTCCATTGTAGGCTTCGACGATATGCCGACAGCCTCCTACATGGTTCCGGCCCTGACCACCGTTCGCCAGCCGGCCTATGATATGGGCCGCAGAGCCTGCGAACTCCTGCTGCAGATCATGGAGTCTCCCTCCAGACCGGTGCAGCACATGATGGAGACAAAGCTTGTAGTCCGCGAATCAACAACTGCCGCCGGGCAAAAGGACCGTTCCGGAGAGACCGGGGAGAGTCTGTAGCAAAAGGGCTGCTGGAATTGTTGCAGCAACCATATACGCAAGGCAAAACAACTTTAGGAGGAAGAAGAGAATGAACTTCAAAAAAACCCTTTCCGTCCTTTGCGCAGGAGCAGTTCTGGTCCTGTCCATCGGCACCCAGTGCATGGCTGACGACTACAAGCTGACCCTCAAACTGAGTCACGTCTTCAGCCCCGCCGAACAGCTTTCCAAATCCATGGATGCTGTGGCCGAGTCCATTTCTGAAAGAACCAACGGTGCAATCAATATCCAGACTTTCCCGCAGGCACAGCTGCCCGCCTACAAGGAAGGCGTTGAGCAGGTTGTACGCGGCGCAAAATTTATTTCCGTAGAGGACCCCTCCTTCATCGGCGACTATGTTCCCGACTTCAAGGCTCTGTACGCCCCCATGCTTTATCGCAGCTTCGACGAGTATGTTAAGCTGACCCAGGGCAAGCTGGTGGCAGACATGAAAGCCAAAGCCGAAGAACAGGGCATCAAGATCCTCGCTCTCGACTACATCTACGGTTTCCGTAACCTGATCACCCAGAAAGTCATCAAGACCCCTGAAGACCTCAAGGGCATGAAGATCCGTACTCCCGGCTCCAAATCCTATATCGACACCCTGACCGCAATGGGCGCGGTTGCAACTCCCCTGCCCTGGGGCGAGACCCTTTCCGCAGTCCAGCAGGGCGTGGTTGACGGCCTCGAAGGCTCCGAATTCACCAACATCGGAACCAAGGTGTACGAAGGACCGACCAAGAACGTAGCCAACACCCGCCACATTCTCGGTACCTGCGGCGTGTACATCTCCACCAAGGTCTGGAACGACATTCCCGAAAAATATCAGGTCATCATTCAGGAAGAATTCACCAAAGGCGCCAACCACATGGTGGAACTGCTCAAGTCCCAGCATGGCGGCGTGGTCAAGGAACTCGAGTCCTACGGCGTGAAATTCAACGAAGTTGACGGCGATGCTTTCCGCGCAGCCCTCAAACCCCTTTATGCCGAACAGCCCGGAATGACCCCCGGCGTTTTCCAGTCGATCTTCACTGAACTCGACGCAATGAGATAAACAAAACAGTACGGTGCGCGGAAGCACGTCTTCCGCGCACCGCCCTGGTGGTGAACAATGTCTGAAGCATCCAAATTACTTTTCAGGAATTTCGACCTTATTGTCAGCGGGTTCTTTCTCTGCATTACCGTGCTGGTCGTCATCGTCAATGTCGGGCTCCGTTATCTTTTTCAGAGCGGCCTTTTCTGGGCCGAGGAGGTCGCCACATCCGCCTTCATCTGGAGCGTTTTCGTCGGTTCGGCCGCAGCATACCGTTACAAAATGCATATCGGCATCGACTTTCTGACCCAGATAGGTCCCCGGGCATGGAAGGATTTCATCGCGGTGATAATCGACGCTTCAATGTTCATCATCAACGGGTACATCGTTTATCTCAGCATTCTTTTCATTCAGGCCAACAAGCTCAAACGCACGCCGGTCCTCGACATTCCCGCCATCTATGTAAACCTGGCACTGACAGTCGGTTTCACCCTCATGGCCGTGTATGCCCTTGGATTCCTGTATGGCGACCTGCGCAAACTTTTCGGCAGACAGGCCGGGTAAGGGGGAGGACATCATGATCACATTTCCCGTAGTCATTGTAATGGCTCTCTATTTCACCAGCATCCCCATTGCCTTCGCCCTGCTTGCGGCGGGCCTTGCATATTTCACTTTCGGCGATGTGGGAACACCGCCGGACCTGATCCTGCAGAAGTTCATCACTTCCACCGCTTCCTTTCCTCTGCTGGCCATTCCTTTCTTCATCATGGCCGGAGAAATCATGAACTTCTCAGGAATCAGTGCCAGCCTCATGAAGATGGCTGACGTGCTGACCGGACATCTCCGTGGCGGACTGGCTCAGGTAAACGTCCTGCTCTCGACCCTGATGGGCGGAATTTCCGGCTCGGCCAACGCCGATGCGGCCATGCAGTCGAAAATACTGGTCCCGCAGATGACCAAACGCGGCTACAGCACCCCGTTTTCCACGGCGATCACCGCTGCGTCCTCAGCCATCGCCCCGGTTATTCCTCCGGGGATCAACCTGATCATCTACGCACTCATCGCACAGGTCTCAGTGGCAAAAATGTTTGTCGGCGGCTACACTCCGGGCATTCTCATGTGTCTTGCCCTGATGCTCACAGTGCATTTCATCGCCAAGAAAAGGGACTACAAGCCCTCGCGGGAAAAAATGGCTTCCGGCAGGGAAATACTCAAACAGATGCGGGAATCCATCTGGGGCCTGCTGCTGCCGCTGGGCATAATCGCCGGTATACGCTTCGGGGTTTTCACCCCCACCGAAGCTGGAGCCATGGCCGTCCTTTTCTGCGTCATCATCGGAGCATTCCTCTACAAGCAGCTGCGCTGGGAACACTTCCCCATCATCATGAAGAACACCCTGCTGGGTACCAGTTCGGTCATGCTGATCATCATCGCGGCTTCTGTTTTCGGCCAGTACATGAGCTGGGAAAGGATTCCCCATCAGCTGACCAAGAGCATCCTGGCCATATCCGACTCGCCCTGGATGATCCTTGTGGTAATCAACATGCTGCTCCTTTTTCTTGGCATGTTCCTTGAAGGCGGCGCACTGCTCATCATCGTTGCCCCGCTGCTGGTTCCGCTGGTCAAGGGCATGAATATCGACCTGATCCACTTCGGCCTGATCATGATCGTAAACATCATGATCGGGGGCATAACGCCGCCCTTCGGGTCCATGATGTTCACGACCTGCGCCATCACCGGCTCTACGGTAGGCGAGTTCGTGCGTGAAATCTGGCCGTTCATTCTGGCTCTGCTCGTTGTACTGCTCATTGTGACCTACATGCCCGCTGTGGTCATGTTCCTTCCCAACCTCATCTGATGGAGACTGCTGTAATGATGCTTATCGGTCATCGCGGGTGCAAATATCCCGGCTTTAACCAGAATACCCTCCGAGCTTTTGACAAGGTCACCTCCGAAGGCGTCCGGGCCATTGAATTCGATGTGCAGCGTTGCGCCGACGGCGAGCTGGTGGTTGTTCACAACCTCGACCTTGAAGAGGTCTCCACGGGCAAGGGAGAAGTTTCAAACACCGACTCCGCAACCCTGAAGAGCCTTTATGCCGGAAACCCGGAACAGGGCAGGGACCGCATACCCTTTCTACCCGAGGTCTTCGACTTTTTCGCCTCCTGCACGCCGGAAAGCCGCCCTGCCATCCACATGGAACTCAAGGGCAACAACACCGGCACACAGGCCGGGGAACTCTTCAACGAGTACGTTGCCGCCGGAAAACTGTGCATGTCCGATATACTGACCAGCTCCTTCAACTGGAAGGAACTGGAAAGTTTCCGTGAAGTCTGCCCCGAGGCAAAGATAGCCCTGCTGGACGGAGCCATCCGCAGAAATCTTCTGCTGGAAAGAACCGGTCCGGACGCCAAGCGCTATTTCCCGGTGATTTTCGCATACGGCAACGAAGACTACATGCTGCCCAGATTTCCTTCCCTTGAGGAAAACCTTGCGCTCCTCGACGAAAAGTGTGCAGATATAGAACTGAAGCAGATACTTGCCAGTGAGATCAAAGCCTGTCTGGACGGCCGGTACTATACCGATGAACTGCTGGAAAAGGCCTGCACGATGAAGGCGACATCGGTAAACCTGTGGTATCGTACGGTTTCGCCTGAATTCATCGAAAAGGCTCATGCACGGGGCCTTGCGGTCTTCGTTTACACTGCAAACCAGCCGCATGAATGGAAAAACCTTGCCATCATGGGGGTTGACGGAATATTCACCGATTTTTACGCCGATGCCGTCAGCGTAATGAAAGCTCATAAATCATAACCGGCAGAAGGGCAGGCACGGGCTTCAGGCTTCTGCCGCCCCCGTGCCTTTCCTTCAGCATGACCAGAATATCTTCCCTCTTTTTTGACAAGCGCGACTACCAGCTCCTGCAGATCGTCGACGATGTAATGAACCGCGGACCTAGATCCCGGGTATTCCACTCCCTGCTGGTCGAGCACATGCATCCCCAAGGAATAAAGGAGATGGCTGCACCGCAGGGCCTCAGAATTGCCTATGCTGTCATCCGCCTGCTCGGCAGCTTTGAAAAAGGCATGGCCCGAGACCGACTCAAGGCACTGCGCTCACTTCGCGACGACGTGTTCCTCTCCTCTTCGGCCTACTACCGCAAAAATACCGCCCGGGTTCTTCTGCAGATCATGAAGGAACTGGTCCGGCCTGAAAACAGCGAACTGCGCAGACTGAAACTGGCGCACGATTTCCGCATGGTTTCAGCCGGAAATCCCCTTACCATCAGGAAAGAGCTGGCCAAATACCACCTGATCGAAATGCCGGAGGAATGGAACCAGTACGCCTTCGACGACCACGTACACGACGCCAATACCAAGGGTCGCAAATCCCCCACCCACCTGATCATGGATGCATGGATCAAGGGGATCAGGAAGCTTACAGTTGTCTACTACAACTATGTGCGCCCGCAGGTGATTGAAGAACTGCTGGAAGCCGGCAGCATCCTGGATGTGCAGGTGCGGGTCGGAATTGAGCTTTCAGCCCGGTTCAGGAACAAGTACGTGCGCTTCACATGGGAGCCGGACGTCCTTGCCGACAGCTCTTCCTACCTTAAATTTCTTGAAAAGGACCGGGTAATTGAACTCCTTGAAGAAGGGAGGGAAGTCTCCCGCTACCAGCAGAAGTACGTCTTCGACGTTCTGAGCGAGTTCAACGACAGACATCGACATGATCTGAACTCCGCACTTGGACTGAACCTGACCCCGCTGGACAGGAATGAATTTCTCATGTTCGTGGGCACAGGCCAGCCCTCCATCCTCCATCTGGCACGGTTCATTCACAACAAGTTGACTGAGCAAGCCGGGAAAAGCCCTGAAGCCGGAACACAGCCGCTTTCAGCTGAACAGGAAAAGATGATCGGCAGGGTCAATGTGAAATCGATAATTGCCGATTTCCTTGCCCCGGAAAAGAACCCGGAAATCCATGATCCATCGGAACCCAACGGGGATGCAGATCTGCCGAAACTGCTGCAATTCGGCATAAACGAACTGCTCACCAGGCTGCTGACCATTCATCCCGGATCCAAATTCACGCTGAACCTGACCAACCTCACCGCTCAGGATACCCTTGAGCTGCTCTATGTCGGCGGGGGAATGATCACCCACATCGAAGCGTACAACCTGAAGGATGCCTGCCGGACTATTCATGGGAAGAGCTGCATCGGCGACGGGTCCATCCGCATGCAGAGGCAGTTGAGCGGACGTGAAGAGCATTACCGCCTTATAGGCAGATTGCAGAAGGCATTGAATGACGACAGCGTCATAAGCCTGAAAAATTCCATCCGGGAAATCATCTACGATCACGATGAACAGCTTTCGCAGTTAAAGAAAAGGATTGCTGCCCTGCCGCCCGAAGACGAAGAGTCCGCCATTTTGGGGGCGAAACTCCGGGACATGCAGATCAGGAAGCCGGAACTGATTGATATTCTCTCCGATCTTGAGACATTCCACACCAGTTACAGCAAGCGCAGCCTGCGCTCCAGAATAGGCTCAGGCTCCACCGGACAGGCAGAGCAGAGCCACGGAATGGGTTTCGTGGTTCTGGAGACACTCCCTGCCCGGGGACGCAAACCGTTCTTCCACAAACTTGCGGGCGAAGACCGCACCCTGATCCCGGCAAGTGCAATGATGACCAAAAGCGTCCACAGCCGGGAAGGACTGAAAAAAGGCGTTCTGATCCGGATATTCAGCAGGAAACCCGAAGCTGAACGCTGGGTGGAATGGAGTCTGGACGCATTTGAGATTCATGCCTGCAAGCCGGGCAACATCGGGACTCTGGGCGGCCTCAAGCATATGGACCACACGGTTTCCGAAAAACGAAAAGATAACGGCGAGGTTCTGGACAAGCCCTGGAAATACCTGAACACAAACATCAAGAATACCGCGAAGGTCCTGCTGGGATTCATCCCCGCCTTCCTGACCTTTTGCCTGACCAAGGACTGGTGGCTGCTCCAGTATTTCGGCGCGGTAATCTGGTTCGGCATTACCGGCTCGCGCAACATCATCCAGTCGGTCCTCGGCGGGGGCGGTCTGCGCAGATCCCCGCTGCTGCCGTGGAACTCCCTTGTAAGCTGGAGCCGGATTTCGGATTCCCTGCTGTATACCGGTTTTTCCGTGCCGCTGCTGGATTATCTGGTCAAGACACTGCTGCTGGACCATACCTTCGGAGTGACAACCGCCACCAGCCCGATAGTGCTCTATTCCGTCATGGGGCTGGCCAACGGCATTTATCTCTCCAGCCATAACGCAATAAGGGGACTGCCAAGGGGGGCGACCATCGGGAACTTCTTCAGGTCCATACTCGCCATCCCTGTCGCCATTCTCCTGAGCGGACTTATCGGGGCGGCGCTGGGTATGGCCGGTATCCCGGACGTCACCGGCGCACTGCAGAAATGGGCGGCCATTATCTCCAAATTCGCCTCCGACTGCGTTGCGGCATTCATCGAAGGTCTTGCAGACAGACAGACCAACGTCCGGGCAAGACTGACCGGATACAAGACGAAGATATCACAGCTATTTTCCGTATTCTCAAGGTTGGACCTCATGTTTCCGGAAGAAGACGTGCTTGAGATGCTTCAGACCCCTAAAATCATGATGATGACCCTGAGCAAGGAAGCTGCCGAGCTTGAAAAACAGATCATCGTCAATGCGCTTGACCTCATGTACTTCTGGTTCTACCAGCCGCGGTCGCGCAAGGCCCTGTACATCATCCTGCAGGACATGTCCCGTGAGGAGTGGCTGATCTTCTACCGTTCACAACTGATACTGAAACGCCACAGGGAAATAAGTCAGGTCTTTGTGGACGGGCTGGTGGGCAAGGACTTTGCCAAAGCCCTTGCCTTCTATCTGGACCGCTCCCCGCAGTATCTTGAAGACATGAAAAAACTCGGCGGCAAACTGGCTTAACTCCGCAGTTCCACCGGACGAAAATAAAAGGGCTCATTTACTTGTCCGAATTTAAATGTGCACCCCGCCAGTGACGGGGTGCACATTTCTTTTGCTGAAGGGCCTTCCCCTGACAAAAAACAGTTTCCCTCTCCCCGGTTAACCTCTTTTTAACCCACCCCGCTGCTAATGTACTTCCATAGATTATTTGAAATCACGCTCCGGGCTCTTCCCGGACTCATTCAATCAGCAGCAGATGCTGCAGGAGTACATATGCTTAATTCAATAAAAATTCAGAACACCGTAAGTGCTGCAATAGTCGTAATTGCACTGGCTTTCGGATGCACCGGATGCAAAAACGACGCTCCTGCTCAGGCAGCCGCCCCGACATCAAGACCGGTGCAGGTAGAGGTTGAACAGGTCAAGACAATCCTTTCCTATGAAACGGCAGAACTGCCCGGACGAATCTCCGCCCGCAGAATCGCGCAGGTCCGTGCCCGCGTGGCCGGTATAATCCTCAGCCGTGATTTCACGGAAGGAAGCCATGTGGAAAAGGGCCAGCCCCTCTTCCATATTGATCCTGCCATGTACCAGGCTTCCCTTGCACAGGCCAAGGCCGACCTCGCCAAGGCCGAAACCAGCATGATCGACCTGAAAACCACTTCGGACCGCTATGCCAAACTGATCAAGACAAAATCCATCAGCCAGCAGGAATATGATACCGCGCTGAACAACTACAAGGCGGCCGTGGCCACCAGAAACGCCGCGGAAGCAGCAGTCAGGAGCATGGACCTCAACCTCAGCTATGCAACCGTGACCGCCCCCATCTCCGGGCGTATCGGCAAGGCACTGGTTACCGAAGGGGCTCTGGTGGGCAAGAACGAAGCCACACATCTGGCAACAATCCAGCAGCTTGACCCCATTTACGCGGACATCAACCAGCCGGTTTCAGAATACCTCAGGTTCAAGGCCAACATGAACGAGGCCATGCGCAGCAAAGGCAAAGCAGATGTGGAACTCTCGCTTGAAAACGTAGACTACACCACAAAAGGCAAGCTCCTCTTCTCGGATGTTACTGTTGATCAGGAAACCGGGCAGGTCTCCCTGCGCTGTGAATTCCCCAACACAGACGGAATGCTCCTCCCGGGAATGTTCGTCAGGATCAAGATTGAGCTCGGCGAGGGAATGGAAGCCATATTCGTTCCCCAGAAAGCCGTGACCATCGGCGGAGACGGATCGGCACAGGTCTTCGTCGTCGATGCCCAGAACATCGTCCACTCCCGACAGGTTAAGACCGGACGCATGCAGGGCGGGCTCTGGCAGATCAAGGACGGCCTGATCATCGGAGAGCAGCTGGTCATCAGCGGTGTGGACAAAGTCCGTGACGGCATGACCGTTAACGTGAAAAAGCCCGAAAATACGCCCGTAGCCATGGCCGGAACAGTTCAGACCAAGCCGTAAAACAAGGCGGAGATACAATCATGTCCAAATTTTTCATCGACCGACCCAACTTTGCCTGGGTTGTGGCCTTGTTCATATCCATTGCGGGTATACTGGCCATACCCAACATGGCAGTGGAAAAATATCCGCAGGTCGCACCGCCGCAGATCCGCATCTCGATCTCCTACCCCGGTGCTTCAGCAACTGATATCAATGACTCCGCAGTCAGCCTCATTGAGGAAGAACTCAACGGAGCCAAGGGGCTGCTCTATTATGAGTCCACCAGCAGCTCCTCTGGTTCTGCGGATATAACCGTAACCTTCAACCCCGGGACCGACCCGGACCTGGCTCAGGTTGATGTCCAGAACAGGGTGAAAAGGGCTGAATCCCGCCTCCCTGAAACTGTACGCGACATGGGCATCGATATTGAGCAGGCCAACGCCGGCTTCCTGATGATCTATTCCCTCAAATACAAAGAGGGTAGCGAGAGCAATGACCCGCAGCGCCTCGCCGACATCATGGCCCGCAACCTCAACAACGAGATACGCCGTGTTGACGGTGTGGGAACCCTGCGCTTCTTTGCTGCGGAAAGCGCCATGCGCATCTGGGTCGATCCCCAGAAGCTGCTCAGCTACGGTCTTTCCATTGCCGATGTGAACAAAGCTCTGGATGACCAGAACGTTCAGGTTGCCGCAGGTAAATTCGGCGGACGCCCCGTGGAGTCCGATCAGCAGCTCACCGCGACCTTCAAGGTGCAGGGTCTGCTGGAATCCCCGGAAGAGTTCGGCAAAATCCTGCTCCACGCCGCCCTTGACGGCTCCACAGTACACCTGTCCGATGTCGCTAGGATTGAAATCGGCCCAGAATCGTACGACAAAGTCGCACGTCTGGACGGTATCCCCACGGCTGCGGCGGCAATTCAGCTGGCTCCGGGCGCCAACGCACTGGGCACGGTTGAAAGGGTCCAGGCCCGTCTGGACGAGCTTTCCAAAACATTGCCGTCGGACATTGAAATCGCCATCCCCCTGAACACCTCGAAGTTTGTTGAAGTCGCCATCGAGAAAGTGCTGCACACGCTTTTGGAAGCGGTACTGCTCGTATTTCTGGTCATGTTCCTCTTCCTGCAGGATTTCCGCTACACGCTGATCCCCAGTATTGTCGTCCCGGTCTGCGTGCTCGGCGCATTTGCAGTAATGGCTGCACTCGGCTTCTCGATCAACATGATGACCATGTTCGGGATGGTTCTGGCCATCGGCATCCTTGTTGATGACGCCATCGTGGTAGTTGAAAACGTTGAACGCATCATGGCAGAGGAAGGACTTCCCCCACGCGAAGCCACCATCAAGGCCATGGGGCAGATTTCAGGAGCCGTTGTAGGCATCACCCTGGTCCTTTCCGCGGTATTTCTGCCGCTGGCCTTCATGAGCGGTTCAGTAGGTGTCATCTACCGCCAGTTTGCGGTCTCCGTGGCCGTATCCATCCTTATCTCCGGATTTCTGGCCCTGACCATGACCCCCGCCCTTTGCGCCACCCTCCTCAAACCGGTAGCCAAAGGACATCACGGAACCAAACGGGGATTCTTCGGCCTGTTCAACCGCGCCTTTGACAGGGTCGGCAGCCGCTACGAACGTGTTACAGGTTCACTGGTCAAGCGGGCAGGCATCTGCATGCTCGTATACGTGCTGCTCCTCGGAGTCCTCGGATACAGCTTCACCCGTCTGCCCGAATCGTTCGTTCCCTCCGAGGACCTCGGCAACTACTTTGCCAGCGTCCAGCTGCCTCCGGGAGCGACCTATTCCCGAACCCTCAACGTTGTTGAAAATCTGGAAAAATACTTCGGTTCACGCCCGGCCGGTTTAAGCCTGATCACCGTTATCGGCTTCAGCTTTTCCGGGCAGGGGGAGAACGCCGCACTGGCTATTCCCCGGCTGAAGGACTGGTCTGAACGCAGCGAGGCTGAATCCGCAGCAGCGGAAGTGGGCATGGCCAACCGGGTTCTGTCGCAGAACATGGACGGCAAGGTCTTCGCGGTCAACCCGGCTCCCATTGACGGACTGGGGAATACCGGCGGTTTCGAACTTCGCCTCCAGAATCGCGGCGGGCTCAGCCGGGCCAAGTTTGCCCAGGCAATGGGCATGGTCCTGTCCAGGGCCAACCAGTCCCCGGTAATTGCCTACGCACGTCTGGACGGACTTCCCGATGCCCCCCAGCTCAAGCTGGAGATAGACCGCGAAAAGGCAGAGACCCTCGGGGTCAGCTTCTCGGACATCAAAACCGCCCTGACCAGCACCTACGGCTCCAAAATGGTCACCGACTTCGTAAACTCCGGCAGGGTACAGCGTGTAGTAGTGCAGGCCAGTGCGGAAAGCCGCAAAAACCCGGAAAGCTTAAACAACGTCTATGTTCCCAACTCTCACGGCGATCAGGTTCCCCTGACCTCGCTGATCCACACCAAATGGGAGACAGCGCCGGTCCAGATCGTGCGCTACAACGGATACAACGCATTCAAGATTACCGGTTCCCCGGCCCCCGGGTTCAGCTCGGGTGAAGTCATGGCCGAGCTTGAAAAAATCATGCAGGACCTTCCCTCCGGCATAGGCTACGAATGGACAGGGCTGTCCTATCAGGAAAAACTGGCCGGAGCGCAGGCCTCCAAACTCTTCACCCTCGCCCTGATTGTTGTATTCCTGCTGCTGGTGGCACTTTATGAAAGCTGGTCCATCCCCTTCTCGGTCATGCTCATTGTCCCTCTGGGCGTACTCGGCGCTGTTGCGGCTGTCTCGCTGATGGGCATGACAAACGGTGTTTACTTCAAGGTAGGACTGATCACCATCATCGGTCTTGCCGCAAAGAACGCAATTCTCATCGTCGAAGTTGCCAAACAGTTCCACGACGAGGGCTGCAGCCTGATTGAAGCCGCCACCCGCAGTGCAAGGCTGCGCTTCAGGCCGATTGTCATGACCTCCATGGCCTTCATTCTCGGGGTTGTCCCCCTTGCCGTGGCAACAGGTGCCGGGGCCGCAAGCCAGCGGGCCATCGGAACCGGCGTAATCGGCGGTATGCTCAGCGCCACGGTTCTGGGGATTCTCTACGCTCCGGTATTCTTTGTATGGGTGTTGTCCATCTTCAGAAAACTGAAGCGCAAACACTCAAACGAATCCCAACCTTCACACGTAGCTAAAGAATACTAAAACACAGGAGTTACCATGCTTGGAAAAATAACCGACCGCTCATTTCTGTCCCCTGTCGTGGCATTCACCTTCGTTCCCGTGGCGCTGACCGGAATTCTTCTGCTCTTTCACATCCGGTTTCCCGGAATAAAAGATATCCACAACTGGATTGGGCTGGCCTTCGTTATTTTCAGTTCCTTCCACATCGCTGTGAACTGGAAACCACTTGTCGGATACCTGCGCAAGACAACCTCAAAATACGCCCTGATCACGGCGGTTGCACTGACTGTCGTCTGCTGTATAATCGGATTCAACAGTGACGAGGCAAGACCCGGACACCACGGGGCTGGATACTCACAGGTTCAAAGATATTAGCGTAAGCAATAAAACAGCCATCCCCGTTTATGTACGGGGATGGCTGACAGGTGGGATAGATGGGTATTTCCGTATTACTGGTTGAGGACGATTTTGATCTGGCTGCAGCGGTCGCCGGCTCTCTGGAAATTGAGGGAATAGCCTGTGACCATGCCTCCAACGGAGTGCACGGCCTTGAGCTGGCTACAACCAATAAATACGACGTACTCCTGCTGGACGTGATGCTCCCGCGCATGAGCGGGGTAAACCTCTGCGAGAAGCTCCGCAGAAACGGCGTTGACACTCCCGTCCTCATGCTGACAGCACTGGACAGCCTTGACGACAAAATCGCCGGATTCAATGCCGGAACTGATGACTACCTGCCAAAGCCTTTTGAAATGGAAGAACTGCTGTTGAGAATAAGGGCCTTATCAAGAAGGCGCAGCAGCCAGACCCGCAAGCTTACGGTTGCCGATCTTGAAATGAATCTCGACACACATGAGGCCTTTCGGCAGGGGACTCCCCTGCCGCTGACTCCCACCGAATGGAAAATTCTTGAGGAACTGGCCCTGAACAGCCCCAAAGTAGTAACAAGGGAAAGACTGGAACATGCAGTATGGGATGATTCCGAAACATCCTCCAGCCTGCTGAAAGTCTACATCAACAAACTGCGCAAAAAAGTCGATGCCCCGCCGTTTGCTCCGATGATCCACACTGTTCCGGGAGTTGGAATTGTTCTCAAGGCTGAGGACGGAAATGAGCAGTAACAGCCAGAGCATAAAAATGCAGGCAGTCTTCTTTGCGCTGATCGCCTGCTCCCTGCTGATTATTTCCTATTCCGTTCTGGTGAATTTCTATTTTGAAAAAGGGCTGCTGCTTTCTGTTCGCCACAGGCTGGAACTTGAGGCGGCCTCATACGCAAAGGCATATGCCCAGAATCCCGAAACAAGGCTGCCGGAAGCTGCGAACTTCAGAACATACCTGAATTACGACCATCTACCAGAAAGCATTAGAAGCAAGGCAGGAAAAGACGAACTTCCGCAGATAGGTTTCTGCCTCATCAGGCCCTACAATACCGATGAAAGGCTGCATTTTGTCTATGCATGGACTCGTCAGGACGGTAACGAACTCTATTTTGTATACACCATCGGACAGGAAGACAGATCCGAACTTATCTATACTGCGGAGCACGTAATGCTCTATTATGCAGTGGGTACGGGAGTCATTGCATTTCTGATCATTATCATCATCGCCATGTTCATGATCCGGCGCATCACCCGAAAGGTCCTGCTGCTCACCGACTGGGCCTTCGCCCTGAATCATGACAACGTGGAATTACCTGCACCTGACTGCCAGTACAAGGAGCTGAACCAGCTGGCGGACCTGTTCAAGGAAAACATGCACCGCCAGCTGGCAGGAATCCGCAGAGAGCAGAAGTTCCTCCGCAATGCAAGCCACGAACTGCGCACGCCGGTTGCCGTGCTGCAGACAAACCTTGACTGGCTGAAACGTCTGGGAGTGGAGACGAACAAGAAATACCTGAAGCCGATAACGGGGATGTCCACGGCCGTAAGAAACATGAAGGAGCTGACTTCGACCATTCTCTGGACAAGCAGGAAAGACCTTTCAACCGACCTCCGAACTGAAACCAGGGTCGACGAACAGCTCAAATCCATTATTGACGATAATTCCTATCTCCTTGCCAACAAATCCGTACAGGTGAACAGGAACCTTCAGGAATTGACCCTGCATACAGTACAGGCGCCTGCCGGCATCATCTGGAGCAACATAATCCGCAACGCCTTCCAGCACACGTATGAAGGGGAAATAAGCATAACCCTGTCCGGAAAGATACTGACCGTTAAGAACGACCTCCCCGAAGACAGCACCGGCAGCAGCCCGGACAGCTTCGGTCTGGGACTCATGCTTATTCAGGATCTTACTGAAAAAATCGGCTGGAAACTGACCATTGAGGAAGCCACCGACTTCTATTCAGTGAACCTGCTCATGGTTTGAACGGAAAACTTCGTCATACCGGGTCAGTTGCAATTCTGTACCGCCCTCCATTGAGAGGACAACATGGTGCTTTATAAAGAAACCTTAACACACACTCCACAAACGTCAGTTCGACACCGGTAGCCAACAAACAACACAGCTCCCACAAAACTATCACGACCATCAACCCGACCATAACCGATAATGAACCCGGAAGCTGCAGGATCACCCTTCCCTGTCTGCGAATATGGCTGCGTGGTACGAGGAACGGACCAGCGGGGCGCTGTGCATGTGGGGAATGCCTATAGTTATTCCATACCGGGCATACTCTTCAAAAGTATCCGGATGGACATAGCGACTGACGGCGGGATGTTTAAGTGACGGACGCATGTACTGTCCGATCGTTACGATGTCGCAATTGATTTCCGCAAGGTCGTCCATTACTCCGCGAACCTCTTCGTCAGCTTCTCCCAGTCCCACCATTAATCCGGATTTGGCTATGCTGCCGGACCCTTTCACCCTTGATAACAGTTCCAGGCTCTGCCGGTAATTCGCCTGCGGGCGTATTCTTGAATAGTGTGACGGAGGAGTCTCCACGTTATGGTTTATGATATCGGGCCTTGCGGCAATTACTTCCATCAAGGCCGTCCTGCTGCCCTGAAAATCAGGAATCAGCACCTCAATGGTCGAACCGGGCAGTTCTTCGCGGACAGCATGGATGGTCTCCGAGAAATAAGCTGCTCCTCCATCATCAAGATCATCTCTGGTGACGGATGTGATCACAACGTGCTTGAGTTCAAGGCGTCTGGAAGCTTCGGCCACTCGTACCGGTTCGGCAGGGTCAACGGGCATAATCGTTGTGTTTTCAATATTGCAGAAAGCACAGTTGCGCGTACACGTATTCCCCATGATCAGGAAGGTTGCCGTGTGCGCTGAAAAACATTCGAACATATTAGGACACCTGGCGCTTTGACACACGGTGTTCAGTTTGAGGTCTTTCACCAGCTCACGCGTGGCTCCATAGGTCTTGTTGCAGGGAATTTTTACCCTGAGCCAGGGCGGAATGCGCAGATATTTTTCTGACGTGTCTTTTGAATTCATTTCTGACCTCTTTACCGGTACTGCCCGGTTCCGGAAAACAAAGAGCGGCCTCAAACCGGAAGCCGCTCTACATGACCTTCATCAATCCAACAAAAACTGATTGACTCGCAACAGTCCTATGACAGTAATATTATGCTGCTATTTGGTCTGGGCTTCGTATTCACCACTGTTCAGCAGGTGAGACTTGTCTGCATCTGCAGCAAGTGTGATACGGAGCATCCATCCGTCCGCATATGGGGAGGTGTTTACCAGAGAACACTCATCCTCAAGGGCTTCGTTCACTTCAGAGACAGTGCCGCTGATGGGCATATAGAGACTGCTTACAGCCTTGATGGATTCCACAGACCCGAACTCATCGCCTGCGGAAAACTGCGCTCCGGCGGAGGGAAGATCAACAAAAGCAACTTCCCCGAGCTGATCCTGCGCGAAGTCGGTGATGCCTACAACGGCGGTATTGTCCTCAGCGATACGAACCCAGGTGTGTTCCGGGTGGTAGAGAATACCTTCCGGGAAAATAAGTTCACTCATTTTATCTCCTTTCTTTGTAGCTGTTATGATGTCGTGAAACAGGGATTAGCAGCCCCGGAGCCAGCCTTCGCAGACTTCGTAGAAGCCTTCCGAAAGGGTGGGGTGGGCATGGATGGTGTGAGCAACATCGGCTGCGGTAAGTCCTTTGGAAATCGCCAGGGCTGCCTCGGCAATAAGGTCCGTGGCGTGAGCACCGGCAATATGAGCACCGAGAATCTTTCCGCTTGCATTGTCACAAATCAGCTTGAACATGCCTGGCAGCTCTCCCATAGCCTGAGCCTTGCCAAGTTCTCGGAACTGAAAAATCTGCGCACGGACATCAAAGCCTTTCTCTTTGGCCTGGGCCTCGGTGAGCCCTACGGTTCCGATTTCCGGGGAAGTGAAAATTCCGGCGGGAATAACACTGTAGTCGAGAGTTCTGTCTTTGCCAAAGCAGTTGTCCACTGCACACAGGGCTTCGGCAGAGGCGACGTGAGCCAGCATGACCCGTGCAGGTCCAAGAGCATCACCGATAGCATAAATACCTTCGGCAGACGTCCGCATACCGTGATCAGCTTTAATCCATCCGCGGGCATCCGTTTCAACTCCTGCACCAGCGAGATTCAGACTTTCAGAATTCGGGGTACGCCCTACCGCAACAAGAACCATGTCGGTGTCAAGAGTGAAATCATCACCGGTTGCGCCTTCCACGAAAGGAGACGGCCCAAGCACACAGGAAACCTTGCCGTCAGACACAACTGCGCTTTTGACGGTTTTTGCCAGTTCAACACGGATACGATGTTTTTTGGCCTCGCGCTGGAGCAGACGGCTCATGTCACTGTCAACGGACGGGATAGGCAGCAGGCGATCAAGACCTTCTACAACTGTCACTTCCGCCCCGAAGGCACGGTAAATGAAAGCCAGTTCGCATCCGATAACCCCTCCGCCGACAACAAGAAGCCTTTTCGGAACATGGTTGAGATCAAGGGCATCATTGCTGTTGATAATATGTTTGTGATCAACAGGCAGCGAAGGGAGATCAAGGATGGCTGACCCTGTGGCGATGATTACGCTGTCGCTTTTGATCTCTTCTGTTCCATCCGCGGTATGGACACGAACGGTGCGGTCCGAAGAGAGTTCCGCAGCCCCGCGCACCAGACGGATCTTGAGGGATCCGCAGGTCTTCTCCAAACCGCCGCAGAGCACTTTCCGCACCCGTTCCTTGCGGGCTACAACAGCTGCCATATCCGCTTTGAAACAAACAGCCTCATCCCCGGACTCAGCGGTTATGCCGAACTCAGCCAGCCGGGAGGCTGTTTCAAGTGCTTCTGCAGAAGATTTGAAAGTTTTTGTGGGAATGCAGCCGGTGTTCAGACAGGTCCCGCCCAGATGTTCCCTTTCGACCAGAGTTACTTCAGCACCTCTGCGGGCGGCCTCAAATGCAGCGCAATAACCGCCAGGTCCTGCACCGATGATAGTGATGGAAGGCATTGTTTCTCCTGTTTACTTGAATCGGTTTCTGAAATGCCGGCGAGGACTAATCTTCCAGATGCAGGTTATAGGTGATAGGGAATGCGTCATGGAGAGAAGCTGTTACAAGGCAACCCTTCTGCATGATTTTCTCCACCCGATCAAAGATGAAACCGAAATCTTCATCCATATGTACAGTCACATCAAGGGTGATGCCGATTACCCGTGCACGCTTCTTTTCATCCACACCGGTTTCGAGTGTTGCAGTTCCGGTAATCCGTTCATAGGTTGCTCCGCGGGTTTCAAGAGCCTTACCCAGAGCTCCGCAGAAACAGTAGAGGGCTGAAGATGCCAACAGCTGTTTGGCGGTGCCTCCGCGTTCGTCCTCGGGAATGCCTTCATGGTTGATGACAAGCTCACCGAGAACCCTTGAGCCGGTATCGATGGTCTGTCTGTCCCCTTCCCGATTATATGAAACTGATAATTGAGCCATGTCCGTTCTCCATTGTGATATTTTAGACAATATAGTCGGGCCAGGGCTAAACAGTATTCGTGCCAATGGAATTATATGTAAACATTAAAGCATTTTAACAATGTTTTCCGCACCATAAAAGTAGAATTCTACTCTTTAGGCGCAACCTTAAGCGACAGTTGTGTCGCATTATTTCAGCTGCGTCAGCAGAATTCACGATAAACACGCGCATCAAGGCATGGTGACATCTATGTCGCAACAGACAGTGACCGGTTGTTTTCTTAACTGCAGCGAAAGGCACAGAGAATCTATATTATTAAATATCAGACAGTTATCAAACGCGACAAAGTTGTCCTTGTTCATCAATACAAAATCCTGAAACAAAGTTTGCCTCCTGCCCTTCCTGCAAACCGAAAACGGGTTGTCCCCCTGTAAGATTCATTCATGGAGCTGTATATATAGATTGAATTGTGCTCCGCTTGATCCCTGTACCGGGCAGAATCCATAAAGGCGGACAGCCGGGCTAAAGGCTCCGAGTCAAAACATGACATTTCTTTCACCGTAGCGACATAAGTGTCGTACAAAGTTCTTGCCTTTAAAACCGCTCGTATTTGCTTTTCGAAGAGGTTTTTGCGACATTAAAGTCGTATAGCGGTCTGAACCGGAGAAAAGGCATTGCGCCTACTTTCACAAGCAGTACGCGTGTTTTCGTGAGTCTTTACTTTTTGGCCCACTAATTGCTGATTGGGGCGGAATGCAGCTGCAGCGCATAATCCCGGAAGCCATAGGGCTGACGGTGGCACAATCGACAAAGACTGTTTAACAACTGACTGTATCCCATAGTTGCAAGCGTACTGACTTAGGGAGGAAGTATGGCTACAAATGACAAAGGGGGAGGGGCTGACCTCCGTCCAGATTTAAAAATTCTTGTCCCGGCGACATTGGTGCTTATCGGCATCATCGCCTGTTCCATTCTTTTTACCGAGGCAAGTGAAAAAGTTCTCAAGGCTGCATATTCAGTCTTTACCCATAACACCGGTACCCTCTATTTGTGGGTAACTGTTTTAATGATGTTTCTGGCCTGTTTCTTCATGTTCAGCAGCTACGGCAACATCAAGTTCGGTGAGGAACACGAGAAACCGGAATTCAATAACTTTTCATGGATATCCATGATGTTCTGCTCCGGTGTTGCCGGGGCGGTAATGTTCTGGTCCATCGTTGAGCCCTTGTTCAACCTTGCTTACCCCCCCAAATTTGCAGAACCCTTGAGCAGAGAAGCTTTTGAGTGGTCAATGTCCTATGTTCTGCTGCACTGGGGACCGGTAACCTGGCCCTGGTACGTGGTTACGGCTCTGCCTATCTGCTACATGTTCTATAAACGCAAAAAGCCTGTTCTCAGAATCAGCTCCGCTGCGGAGCCCGTACTGGGAGACAAAGTCAACGGCGGCATCGGCAAGGGGATCGAGGTGTTCTTCATCATCGGCCTCATGTTCTCCAATGCTGCGGTTATGGGTGTTTCCGTACCTATCGTAAACCATGCACTGGCCAAAACTCTCGGCACAGAACCCACTTTCACAATGGAAATGATCATTCTGGCCGTCAGTGCTGTGATCTTTACAGCCAGTGTTTCCATGGGCCTCAAGAAAGGGATTAAGATCCTGTCCGATGCAAACGTTGTGATCGCGCTTGCCATGGTCTTCTTCTGCCTTGTCGCCGGTCCCACCGTGTTCATCGTGGACAACTTCACCAACTCCATCGGCCACATGATGAACAATTTCTTCGGCATGGTCTTCTGGACCGACCCGTACACCAAAGGGACATTCCCGCAGGACTGGACTATTTTCTACGCCCTGTGGATGGCTTCCTATGGACCTTTCATGGGTCTGTTCATCGCCCGCATCTCCCGCGGACGCACCGTTCGTCAGGTCATCGGCCTCGGACTGGCCGGCGGTATTGCCGGTTCCTACATGATCCATGCAGTGTTCGGCGGATATACCCTTTACGCACAGCTTAACGGCATTGTCGATGCAGTAGGCATCCTGAAAGCCAGCGGTGGCCCGGCTGCACTTGTCGCCATCCTAGACACCCTGCCTGCCGGTTCTTTTGTACTCATCGGTTATTGCGTGTTCTCCACCATCTTTCTGGCAACCAGTGTGGACTCCTGCGCATACGTAATCTCCTGCGCAGCAACCACCAGACTCCTGCCGGGATATGAGCCCACACGCGGACACCGCTTCTACTGGGCCGCAATTCAGGCAGGTCTGGCCCTTGCTGCCATCACCCTCGGCGGACTCGGACCGGTCAAGATCTTCGCGAACTTCTCCGGTGCGCTGATGCTTATCCCCATCGCCTTTGTAGTCGTGGCCTGGTTCAAGATGATCAAAGAAGACAATGCACTGCTGATGTGCTGCACACCTAAGAAATAGCATAATCCAAAATCGCGCAGGGCGATGTCCCCTTTGAATTCCCAAGAAGGTATTTTCTCAGGGAGGTCTTGCCCTGCGCGATTAAACAATAAAATAAGAACTCGATTTAAAGGAGAATATCATGGCAGCCAAAGCTAAAAGAGTAGCACTGCTTGGATTTGACTGCGCCATTCCCAAAAGACTTGAAGCCTTGATGGAAGAAGGTGCACTGCCCAATTTCAAGAAATTTTCCGCCGAAGGATCTTACATGACTGAAGGCTACAACATGCCTACAGTAACTCCTCCTTCCTGGGCGACAATCTGCACCGGTGCCTACCCCCGCACCCACGGTGTAGAGGATTACTACTATTACAATGAAGGAGAATCACTGCATTTTTCCAAATGCGTTCAGGCCTTCGGTTCCAACATGCTCACCGCCGAAACCATCTGGGATGCATGGGATAAGGCCGGGAAGAAATCTCTCGTGGTAAACTACCCGACATCATGGCCTTCCAAACTCAAGAACGGCATCATGGTTCAGGGCGAAGGCCTTTCGCCGGCCGAACACCGGTGGCAAATCGAAGGGTACGAGCACAAGGAATGGCTTTGCGCTGAATCCTGCGTATCCACCGATTTTTATCCCGTCGGAGTTCAGGCCCGCTTTGAAGACGCAGACGGATGGAAGAACCTTCCTGAGGAAATAGAAGATCTGGAACCTCTTGAAATGGCCATTCCCATGCACTTCGGACATGCCATGGACCCGCTCGAACCTCAGACATGGTACGGCCTTACCTGGGAATCCGAAGACGACGGTTACGATATTTTCGCCCTCTGCCCTGAAAAAGACTTTTCCAAAGTTTTCTTCACCATCCGCCCGCGTGAATGGAGCGGAGTGGTAGAGCACAGCTTCACCATCAAGTCCGACGGCCGCACCGAACGCGGATACTTCCGCTGCAAGCTGATGGAACTCTCCGACGATGCTGAAGATTTCAAGCTGTACATTTCCGGCATCAACGGCACCCAGGGTTACTGCGCACCTGCAGACGCTCTGAAGAATGTTGATTTCACCAAGAACATCATCGCCAACGACATGGGTTTTGTAGGTTTCGCCAACGGAATTATCGACGATGAAACCATCATTGAACTGGCCCAGTTCCACTCCGAGTGGCTCACCGAGGTTATCCTTACCCTGATGAAGGATCACCCCGACTGGGATCTGCTTTACATGCACACCCACCTCATCGACTGGTTCTATCACGGCTTCCTCGACAAAATGGACAGCGCAGATGAAACCATCAGGGAACATGCCTTCAATCTTGAGCGTGCCATTTATCAGATCGAAGACAGATTCCTCGGCAGGATGATGGAACAGCTGCCCGAGGACGCTCTCACCTGCCTGATCTCCGACCACGGTGCAACACCCATCGGACCGATCCTCAACACCGCCGAGGCACTCAAGCAGGCCGGACTGACCGCCTACGAACCCCGCAACGCAGATGCGGCCGGTTCCGTATGGGAAGAATCAGAAGGGTTCAACTACGACCTTATTCCCGAAAAATCCAAGGCCGTTCCCCAGCGCTACATGTTTGTATACGTAAACCTCAAATCCAAATATCCCGGCGGCATTGTTGAGGACGAAGACTATGAAAAAGTGCGTAACGAAATCATCGACGCCCTTTACGACTACAAGCACCCTGAAACCGGAGAACGCCCGGTCATGTGCGCCATTCCCAAGGAAGACGCAAAGGTCTTCGGCATGGGCGGCGAGCAGGCCGGTGATGTCGTATACGTCCTCAAGCCCGAATACATGGCCGAACACGGTTACGGCTTCCCCACCGGTGAATCCGGATGCGGTTCGCTGAAGAACGTCATGATCTGGCGCGGTCCCGGTGTAAAACAAGGCTACGTATATGACCGTCCCCGCTGGTTGACCGACGTTGTGCCCACCTTCTGCCACGCAACCGGAAACCCGGTTCCCGCAGATACTGAAGGGGCCGTCTGCTACCAGATTTTTGAGGACCACGCGTCTTAATTTAATACACCTCATTGGTTCACACCCAATACTCTTGGCAGGTGCGGTCATTCCTATGGACCGCACCGTCAGCGGGTAACCCCGCACAAGGATTTAATTCAGGAGATAATAAAATGGCAGATAAAAAAGTAATTCTCATTTCCTGCGGTTCCGCCGCAGTCGACTTCAACGGCGATGCTCTTGAAAAATTCATGAAGAAGGCCGCCATGGTTGCGGAATTTGACAATACAGATATCGCTGCCGCAGCAGCAAAAGTAGAAGGAGCCGTGTCCGTTGCTCCCGAAGGAATTGCAAAACTGTTCGAAGACGACGGATCTTTCGCCGTGGTGGAACTCTGTGATGCAGACGGAGCCGCTCTTGACGCAGCAATCGCCCTGGTTACCGAAGCAGCAGACCGCCGCACCCTGATTGTCATGTCCTGCAACGAAGGACTCTACTTTGCAGGTCTGGGCATCAACAAGAAAGCAGGCAAGGTCGCACGCAGCGCCGCAGCCGAGGATGTTGTGGCAACCATCTGCTACATTGCTGACCAGTCTGTTCCGGCGGATTGCACCGGAGCGGTTCTTTATCAGGTTCTCAAAGACCCTGACATGAAAATCAAGGAACTCACCAAACTCAAGGAAGCGCTGGCCCGCATGGAAAATGCTCTTCAGCGCGACAACCGCGAACCCTGGGACAAGCACGACTGCGCTTAATTGTCCATTCTCAAGGCATTTAAACCTCCAAGCCATGTAGCCCTCAGGCCCGGGACAAATCCCGTACCTGACTATCGGGAATGGTTCGCTTTCAAGTCCGGACCCCGCTCATGATGTACATGAGCGGGACCGGATTTTTGTCATAAATTCCGGCAGCAGCAAGAGCCAGACTCTGATCACTCTGCGGGAAATGCATATAAGGAGACTCACCATGAATATGGTCATTGAAAAACAGCCGCCGCTGAAACATTTCATTGTTGAGATATTCGGTAACGGAGAGCTGCTTGACGCCACAGGAATACACGAGCTGGTCTCAGCCTCCTATTCCGACGGTGCCATGCTTACGCCAGATGAACTGGCTGCAAAACTGGAAGAACTTCAGGATGAGGGACTACTGCTCGATGAAGGCTCTTACATGAACGATGACGGAAAGCTTATCCCGCTGTATCGCATATCGGAACTCGGATTGAACCGGCTGCATGAGGGCTTTTAACATAAGCTCCCGGATGTTCAGGTTTTTGCGTTTTTATATATGCAATATAGCCTCACTGCATTAATTCCTGCTTGCGCTAACACTTTCTTGGACATAAATGTCGCAAAACAAGCGACATCAGTGTCGCCTCATTTTTTCTGATAATGGAGGGTTTGGCATGGACAGACCTGAATATGATGACCTCTTGGAAAAATGCCGCCGACTGGAAGAACAGGTCAGCTCTTTCCGGCAGACGGAGGAACAGCTTAGGGAAAGCAAGCTCCAGCTCACCCGCCTGTTCAACAATCTTCCGGGAATGGTCTACCGCTGTTCCCTGGCTGAAGATCTTCACCCCACCCTTGTCTTTGTAAGCAAGGGAAGCAACGATCTGTTCGGGGTAACACCGGAGTTCTTTACCGACCAGAAAACCAACGTAATGGAAACCCTCGCCCATCCGGATGATCTGGCCTCCATGCGTGCTGAGCAGAACGCAGCAATCCTGAATCGCCGCACCTACAGACTTCTATACAGAGTATGCCTTGATTCTGATCGCCAGAAATGGATCTGGGATCAGGGGGAGTGCCTTTACGACAGAGAGGGCAGGCCCACCTATCTAGAAGGGATCATGATAGACGTCAGTGCGCAGAAATTGCGTGAATACGAGCTGCAGCAGGAAAACCAGCGTTTGCGCGGCTCTCTTGATGACCGCTTCAAGTTCGGATGCATCATCGGTAAGAGCAACGGCATGCGCGAAGTTTTCAAACTGATAATGAAAGCCGCCAAACGTTCCTCCAACGTAATAATTTTCGGTGAGACAGGCACAGGCAAGGATCTGGTCGCCCAGACCATTCATGAACAAAGCGGTTCAAAAGGAGCCTACGTTCCAGTCAACTGCGGGGCCATTCCCTCCAGCCTGATGGAAAGTGAATTTTTCGGACATGTAAAAGGAGCCTTTTCCGGCGCAACTTCCGACCGCCCCGGCTATCTTGCCGCTGCAGACGGAGGCACTCTTTTTCTCGACGAGGTCGGAGAAATAGACCTGTCCTTGCAGGTAAAACTTCTGCGGGCACTGGAAAGCAAACTGTATACTCCGGTAGGAGGCACTGAACCCCGTTCTTCCAATTTCAGACTTATTGCTGCGACCAACCGGGATTTGAGTGAACTTGTCAGGCAGGGACTCATGCGTTCTGATTTCTTTTTCCGCCTGCACGTCCTTCCGATCCATGTTCCGCCCCTGCGGGAAAGGATTGAAGACCTGCCGCTGCTCATAAATGAATTCATGGGCAGATATCTCGGCAGGACCGATTCCCTGCCAAGGATTCCCGGTAAAATCCGGTCTGCAATGGATAACCACCGCTGGCCGGGCAACGTCCGCGAACTGCAGAATGTCCTAGAACGCTACCTCACTTTCGGTGAAATGGTCTTCAGTGATCTGGGGTTCCATACGACTGAGGCCAGTGTCGATGTTGGAGATGCCGTCAACCTGTTTCAGGCCTGCGGAACACTTGACGAAGCCATGGACTCATTTGAAAGGCACCTGCTGCTCAAGGCCCTTGAACGCAACCATTGGAAAAAGGGTATCACCGCAAATGAACTGGGCCTGAATATGCGAACCATGCAACGCAAACTCAAAAAATACAGCCTGTAAAAACAGGTTGGCGACATTTATTTCGCGTGCGACCAATATGTCGCATCACTTGAATCCGGCTAAATACGGATAGTTCTGAGAAATCCACCCCGAAAAGGCGACACCACTGTCGCCTTTTTTCGTCTTTACAACTTCTTTCTTTTACAAATAAGCTCTTTTATTACAGCTCCTTAACAAAATGGCATATCATATGCTTTTGGGTGCAGATTATGCTGCCTGCTTTGTCGAAAATAAACCCTTCAGACTTCAACCAAAGCATTGGAAGCACACCTTAACAAACGACTCGGTAGCTGCAACAGGGCATTGAATGAACAGCATTAATCCCCAGACATAAGGCAGCGACCGCCACCCGAGAACAACACACAGAAATAAATAGCGATTTGAAGGGATGCCTTCACCAAAAGAGCAAAAAACTTCAAAGGTCCGGCGGACCATTTCTCTATTCAGGAGCTGCTCCATGAACTGGAATGAATTCAGAAAAACTGAAAATGCGGGTTATCTGTTCATTATATTGGGAATTTTGAACTGGAGCGGAAACTTTGTGGCTGCTCGCGGACTGGCAGGAACAATAGATCCGGCCACACTTAATCTCCTGCGCTGGCTTCTAGCCACTCTGGTTTTCCTGCCTTTCGGAATAAGAAGTTTCTGGGCTGAACGAGCTCTGGTTGCAAAGCTTTGGAAGGAACTTACCGCTATCGCCATTTGCGGCATATCCCTGTACGACACCCTGGTATTCATTGCCGGGCATACTTCAGAAGCCCTGAACATGTCTCTCATCTCGACAATGTCGCCGTTACTGACCGCGCTAGTAGCCCAATATTTCATGCGCGAAAAGCTGAAGCCCAGTATGTATGTCGGAATTGCCGTCAGCACTCTCGGAGTTGCCCTGCTGGTTACCGATGGGAGTCTCGGCAGACTTCTGGACATGCGCTTTGCACAGGGAGACCTGCTTATCCTGTGTACGGCTATGATGTCCGCCGTCTACAACACCGTGGTAAAAAAGGTGGCCGGTAAAATCAGCCAGACAACCCTGCTCATGTCCTGCTGCCTGTTCGGGACTCTTTACATTATCCCCCTGTATCTATGGGAAACCGGAGGCCGGATTGTAATTCCTGAATTTACGTACGGGCTGGTTGTTTCACTGATATATCTTTCGGTGTTTGCCTCCATTCTATGTTACCTTTTCTGGAATATGGCCGTGGAAGTACTAGGCGCATCCAAAGCCTCTCTATTTTACTACACTCTCCCCCCGGCAAGCGCGATTGTTGCCTGGTTTGTCATCCACGAACCTGTTAACGTAAACCAGGTTGTAAGCGGGATGATTATCCTTGCGGGCATCCTTTTCGCTCTATATGGTGGCTCGCCAAAATTTATGAAGCAGAAGGCCAACAATTATGGATAACAGAATGAGAAAATTTACAGACTCCCTTGCCTGGAATATTTTCCTGCTTGCCGCAGGGTCATTTATTTTTATCGTCGGCTATAACGGCATTGCATCCTATCATGATTTCGTACCCGGCGCTCTTTACGGGCTGGCGGTAGTACTGCAGAAGATATCACCGGAGATTTCCCTGTCCCGGTGGTATCTGCTTTTGAACATCCCGCTTTTCGTCATCGCATGGAAAGGGGTAAGCAGGAGGTTTTTCTGGCTGAACCTGCTGACCATGGGCATGATCACCTTAATGACTTCCTATATCCATCTTGATCTCGGCATCCGTAATGAGATGTACGCCGCCATTGCTTCCGGAGCGGTTATGGGGGCGGGCTGCGGGGTAATTCTCAGGTCATACGGAGGCGGAGGAGGACTTGATGTTGTCGCGATCATTCTCAATCAGCGCTATGGCATCAGGTTTGGCGTATTTTATTTTGCGGTAAACGCTCTGGTCATGGGGTTTGCTTTGAGCCGGTTTACCCCGGACAAGATAATTGCCTCACTGGTAATGCTTTTCGTAAGTTCGGTTCTGACCGAGTATGTGCTGTCCCTCTTCAACCAGCGCAAGGCAGTACGGATCATTTCCCGTGAAGCGGAAAAAATTGTATATGCCATAACCAGGGTCAATAAAATGCATGCCACAGTGATTCCAGCCAAGGGCGGCTATTCGGGGGATAACATGAGTATGATCTATTCCATCACCGATAACCTGCGCCTGCGTTCCCTGGAACAGCTGGTATTTGATATAGATCCCCAAGCTATTTTCGTTGTTGAAAATACGTTCAGTGTGATCGGCAATAATATCAATCGCCGCAGGGCTTATTAGTAGCTCTGCAGGGTATATTTCGCTCCAAAACCTGGACCACTCCCTTATCTGATCCACATTTGTGGTATACCACCTATTTGGCCATACAAAAGCCGCATCTCTTTGACTTTATCTGAGTCTCGGAGAAGCGGCTTTTGTATATAATATTACCCGGCATGAAGACGCAAAATCAAGTCAGAAGAAGACGAGGTGAAACTAGTCTGAACCGATTTTGAAACGGATTAAAAACCTTAACACAACCGTTCCCTGATCAACCAACACAAATCGGCTTAACATTCACGAATTCCCGGATTCCGTAGGTCCCGAGTTCCCGTCCGAAACCGGAAAGGCCAATGCCGCCGAAAGGCAGGTGCACGTCACTGCGTACGAGACTGTTGATAAATACACAGCCGGTCCGGATACGGGCCGCGACTTTCTCGGCACCGTCTTCATCCTTTGACCAGATGGACCCGCCCAGACCGAAGGGAGTGCTGTTGGCTATCTCTACAGCCTCGTCCGCAGATAAAACGCGAAATACCATGGCTACCGGACCGAACATTTCTTCCCGGCAGACGTCTGCAGTGACCGGAATTCCGGTCACTATGGACGGAGGATAATAATACCCTGTTCCTTCGGGGATACTCCCGCCACGAACGATGGAACCTCCGGCCGCTACGCAACGGTCGACCTGTTCCTGAAGTTCCGCACGCAGCCGCCCCGAAGACATGGGCCCCATATCCGTGGCCCGGTCAAGCGGATCACCAACGACCAGCTTGTCCATGGCCGCGGAAAGTTGAGACACAAATTCGTCGTAAACCCCGTCCATAACAATGAAACGCTTGGCTGCAATGCAGGTCTGACCAGTGTTGCCGCATCTGGAAATAATCGCCGTCCTGACGGCTTCTTCCATGTCGGCATCTTCCATTACTATAAACGGATCGCTGCCGCCCAGCTCCATAACCGACTTCTTGAGTCGCGCTCCGGCGGCCGAAGCCACTTTCTGCCCGGCAAATTCACTGCCGGTAAGGCTGACCGCAAAAACGGAATCATGATCAAGCACAGCTTCCACCTGACGGGCACCGATCAAAAGGGTTCGGAAAATGTTCTCCGGAAAACCTGCGTCCCTGAAAATCTTCTCAATAGCCAGCGCGCATTGCGGGACGTTGGACGCATGCTTCAGAACGACAGCATTACCGGCCATCAGAGAGGGTGCCGCGATACGGAAAACCTGCCAGAATGGGAAGTTCCAGGGCATGACGGTGAGCACAGTGCCTAGCGGCTCGTAAGTAATATAGGCCTTACGTCCGGCACCCTCAACCGGGGTCGGGGCCAGCATTTCGGCACCGTTGTCGGCATAGTAATCACAGACCACACCGCATTTAACGGCCTCACCTTCACCCTGCTTCACCGGCTTGCCCATCTCAACAGCCATAATCGCTGCTAGCTCTCCGCTACGCTCGCGCAAAAGTTCGGCAGCCTTCTTCAGTAATGCTCCCCGCTCAGAAAAGCTCCGTTCCTTCCAGCCCGCCCACTCAACGGCCACACTGTCTAAAATTGACTGAACCTGCTGTTCGGAATATGACTCAAAAGATGCCACGACCTTTTCTGTGGCCGGGTTCAAACTCTGAATACCCATAAAAACTCCTTTGTATTTAGCCTCAACCATACACTGCATCGTAAGGCGTTTTCACGCTAACTTGAAAGATTACCGCGGCGATTCTCCGAGGAGTCTGCCGGAACCCTTTGGCCGTCTGAGACGAAAGGCGATCTGCAAAAAAAGCAGTTACTATCAACTCGTGTCCTACATCCTGCAGAATGATTTTAAATACCCAGATATGCCGTTTTGATATGCGGGTTATCAAGCAGATCAGTTGCACTTCCTTCCATGGCGACTTTACCGTGTTCGAGCACGTAACCTCTGTCGGAAAGAGAGAGCGAATGCTGTACATCCTGTTCCACAAGCAGAACAGTCGTCCCCTGATTGGCGATTTCGCGAACATTGGCGAAGATCTCCTTGATCAGTATCGGTGCCAGCCCAAGTGAAGGTTCATCGAGCATCATCAGTTTCGGCCGGGCCATGATGCCGCGTCCGATGGCCACCATCTGCTGTTCTCCGCCGGAAAGGGTCATTGCCAGCTGGTCCTTTCGTTCTTCAAGACGCGGGAACATTTCGTATACGGTCTGAAGAGAGTCCTCGATATGATCCTTGGCCCTGTCGCAATATGCGCCGACAATGAGATTGTCGTAAACTGACATTAGTGAAAAGAGCTTGCGCCCTTCGGGAACATGAATCAGACCGGAATCAACTATGGTTTCCGGTGCGTTGCCGTGAATGGAATCACCTGCAAAATTTATTTCCCCGTCGCTGGGGTTAAGCAAGCCGGAGATAGTACGCAGCAGAGTCGATTTTCCGGCCCCGTTGCCGCCGATTATGGAGACAACTTCCCCTTCATTGACATGCAGCGAAAGGTCGAAAATGACCTGCACGTCTCCGTAGCTCACGTCTATATTGTCTATTTTAAGAAGCGACATAGTCACCTCCGAGATATGCTTTGATAACTTTTTCGTCCTGAGCCACATCCTCCGGTTTTCCTTCCGAAATCTTGGTTCCGAAATGGATAACCACCAATTCGTCGGACAGGGCCATAATTGCACGCATGATATGTTCTATGACAAAGATAGTCACCCCGCTCTCACGGATACCCTTGAACACGTCAATCATCTCATCCACCTCGGTAGGCCTCAATCCAGCCATGACTTCGTCCAAAAGCAGCAGCTTGGGCCTGGTGGCCATCGCCTTGGCGATTTCAAGACGCTTGCGGTCGGCAATGGTCAGAGCCCCGGAGAGAGCATCCTTGCGATGGTCAAGGTGCATCTTCTTGAGCACATCCAAGGCAATTGATTCGGCCTCCTCGCGGCTGTTGGTGGTGGCGAAAGCAGCCACCGTGGTATTGTAAAGCACGGTTTTGGTGGCAAATGGCTTAACGATCTGAAAAGTACGGGCCAGCCCCTTGCGGCAGAGATCCCAGGGCTTGGCGCCGGTGATGTCCTCGCCGTCAAAGTAGACCTTGCCCATGGTAGGCTTGTAGACCCCGGCTGCACAGTTGAAAGCAGTGGATTTGCCAGCACCGTTGGGACCGATGAGTCCCAGAATCTGTCCTTTGCCGATTTCAAGATCCAGGGAGTTGACCGCGGTCAACCCTCCGAACTGCATGGTAACTCTTTCAAATCTAAGCATACTCATCGTGCACCTCCCTGCTTGAGTTCTCCCCGTCGTATGCAATTCTCTTGACCAGTGCGTTGAATCTGGCTGTAAGCGGAGCGGTGAGTCCGCTGGGCTGCAGCAGCATGACCACAACGAGGATGGCCCCGAAAAGAATCAGATGCATGCCGGGCAGGGAATCACTAAGATAAATACGGCTGAATTCACTGACCGGCCGCAGCAGCAGCGCGCCGATAACCGGACCTGCCAGCGAACCGCGCCCGCCGATAAGGGCGATAAAGGCAAGTTCGAAAGACAGGTCCAGGGTCAGAACCGACTTTGGATAGATGAACAGGGTCAGCTGAGCCAGAAATGTTCCGGCAAGGGAGGTCAGGAAAGCACTCATCACCATGGCCTGAACCTTGTATTTGGAAACGTTGATGCCCAGTGCTTCGGCGGCGTCGGGTTCTTCTCCGCCGGCGGTAAGATAATAGCCGAGCTTGGAACGGGAGATGTACCAGGTCAGAGCCAGCACTGCGATGAGCATAGTCAAAATGATATAGTAGTACGGTTCCTTGGAGGCGAACTGAAAGGCCGCGAAACTGCCCTCTCCCCCGGACAGAGGCGGAATGTTCAAGCCTCGGGGGCCGTTAAGTTTGAACGGGCCGAGATAGCTCAGGTTTTCCACCACAACACGAATACCTTCGACAAAAGCCATGGTCGAGAGCGCGAAGTAGGCCCCGCGCATCTTGAGGGTGGGCTTGCCGATGAGAAAGCCGACGATGCCGGAAATGACCCCGCCCACGAGCATGCCGATCCAGGGCGAAATGGCATACTGAAGCCAGAGTATGGTGGAAGTGTAAGCGCCGATACCCACGAAAACGGAATGCCCGAGCGGAAGAACCCCGGCGAATCCGCCCACAAGGTTCCAGGTAGTCGTCATGTATGCGAAAAGCAGCAGCATGATCGAGATATGCAGATAAGTTGGGCTGTGTACAAAAAGCGGCATGGCAAAAGCGAAAAGCACAACTCCCGCCAGACAGTATTTCTTGATCGTATTCTCAGTCATAATTTACCTACCAATCGTATTTCTGACCGAACAGGCCGGAGGGTTTAACAAAAAGCACCAGCAGAAAGAGCATGTACACAATCGCTTCGGTCCAGGTGGAGGTCATGAACATGGGGCCGATGGATTCGATGAGCCCAATGATGATTCCGCCGATGATGGCACCGGGAATGGAACCGAGCCCGCCGAGAACAACAATGACAAACGATTTTACGTCGAAGGGTACGCCCACGGTGGGATAGACGTTGTAGAACGGAGTGAGCACAACCCCCGAGATTCCGGCGATGGCGGTACCGATGCCGAAGGCCACGTTGAAAATCTTCCACTGGTTGATACCCATGAGCGAAGCCGCGTCGCGGTCAAGGCTGGTAGCCCTGATGGCCCGGCCGGTTCTGGTCTTCTGCAGAAAAAGGTACAGGGCGACAGCGGTGGCGATGGAGATAAGGAACCCGCACAGTTTGGGAACGGAGATGAAGATCTCACCGAATTCCAGCATCTTCCCTTTCAAGGGGTTGGGAGTCAGGGCTCTGTAGTCGGGGCCGAAAAAGAGCAGAGTCAGGTTATCAAGCATATACCAGACTCCGGTGGTGACGATGATGACCGTGGTAGGCTCGCGCACATCCTTTTCCGCCACGAAAATTGGCTTGATAAGGAAATTCTGCAGGTAATAACCGAAGAAGAACATTACCGGAACAACAATACACAGAGCCAGGTATGGATGCAGACCGGTAAGTGCAACGGCCCAGTAGGATACGTACATGCCCACCATGAGAAACGAGCCGTGGGCGAAATTGATGACTTTAAGTACCCCGAAGACCAGGGTCAGGCCCAGCGCGATCAGGCCGTAGATGGAGCCCATGAGAATTCCGCTGATAATATCCTGTAAGATGAATACAAAATCCATAGAAACCGCCAGTGGATTGATAATTTAATTGGAGGGACTGTTTTTCAATCGCGGGGCGGACCAGGAGCCCACCCCGCGTTAATTCTACTTTTTGGGGATGGGGAATACGGGGGTGTAACCGGAGCGACGGGCAGACTTGGGCCAGATGGTGATGCGCTCAAGTCCCTTGCCGATGTCGTTTACCTGAACAATAACCGGGGAAGCATGCTTGTTCTGGCCGGTTTCGTCGAACTCGATAGCCTCGTAGGAAACAATGGCTGCGGGACCGGTCTTCAGGTTTGTTGCGGCCAGAGCGGCACGCAGCTTGGACGGATCGGTGGAACCGGCCCTTTCAAGAGCATCGGCCAGGACATACACAGATACGTAAGCGTCAACGGCTTCACCGGTAAGGTTGGTTCCGTACTTGGCTTTGTATTTCTCGTTGGTTTCCTTTACGCCGGGTTTGTTGACGTCGGTTTCCCACTCAACGATATCGAAAATGTAACGGGCGTTGTCCTTGGTGCCGCTCAGGAAGGTCGGATCGGCATGACCGCCGCCGGTGCCGAGAATGACTTTGGGACGAACGCGGTAGTCGGCCATGGTGTTGGTCAGAAGCACTGCATCAGCCGCGTTGGAGACGAGCAGCAGCACATCGGGTCTGGCGCGGCGTATTTTGTTGACCACCGGAGTGAGATCGGTTGCACTGGAAGGATAGGGTTCGTCGAGAACAATCTTATAACCTTCTTTCTCAACGAGCTTTTTCCACTGCGCGGCAAGCCCGGTTCCCCAGTCGCCATTCTCGTAAACCATGGCGATGGTTTTCAGCTCGGTATTGAATTCCTTGGACATGTCCTTGAGGAAGGAGAACTGATCACGAGCCCACCAGGAATCCTTGGCAGCTACGCGAAACACATTCTTGAAGCCGCGCTCGGTAATGGTATCCCTGACGGATACAGGAACAATAAAGGGAATGCCGTAACGCTCGGCAACTGCTGTTGCGGGATAGGTTACGCCGGAGTTCCAGCAGCCGGTGAGAACTTTTACCTTCTCGGTATTAATGAGACGCTCGGCCTCGGTAACGCCAACATTGGGGTCACTTTTGGAGTCGGCGTAAAGCATTTCCAGCTTGGCACCGCCAAGAGCCTTAATGCCGCCGGCAGCGTTGATTTCCTCTACCGCCATCTCCCTGGCCTGCTTGCCCTGCTGGCCAACCGCTGCGGAGGGCCCTGAAAGGGGAAGGATATTACCTACTTTTACAGTATCCGCCGCCATTACTAATGAACTGAAACCCACTACCAGAGCACAAAGCAGCCCTGCGCTGACAACTGACTTGAAAATTTTCATTTTTTCCTCGTCCGGTTTACGGTTTATTATGAACAATGGTGTGCCTGTTGATGCCTAAGGCCTTCCTGACTGGCTTGGCATGGATATTCGAAATTTGTCGCCCTCCGGGACAGACTGTTATCGGTGCCCTGTTTTCCGCCTGCGCGGATTCAGGGCACCGGATCGAATCAACAGTTCGCCGCGATGGTCTCTTCCAGAATCGCCAGTCCCTTGCCGAGAGTTTCCTCATCCACGCAGAGGGGTACCAGCACCCGAAGCACGTTGCCGTGGTTTCCACAGGCAAGCAGCAGAAGTTTCTTCTTCAGGACTTCGCCGACGATCTTCTTTGTTACAACTGCGTCGGGGGTCTTCTTTTCCCTGTCAGAAACCAGCTCGAGGGCAATCATGGCACCGAGTCCGCGCACTTCACCGATGATGGGATACTTTTTCTGCCAGCCAAGGAAAATCTCCCTGAGCCTTTCGCCCAGAGCGACCCCCTGCTCCAGAATTCCTCCGTCAAGGGACTCAAGAGCCGCAAGCGCCGCAGCACAGGAAACCGGGTTACCTCCATAGGTTCCGCCCAGTCCCCCGGGATGAACCGCGTCCATGATTTCCTTTTTGCCGACAACAGCGGAAATAGGCATACCGCCGCCGATGCTCTTGGCCATGGTCATGATATCCGGCTCAACGCCCCAGTGTTCCATGGCGCACATCTTGCCGGTACGACCGCCGCCGGACTGGATTTCGTCTGCAATGAAATAAATGCCGTTCTCAGCGCAGATCTCCTTCATTTTCGGGAAATATTCCGGGGGAGGAGTAAGGAAACCTCCCTCTCCGGCTATAGGCTCTGCCACCAGAGCAGCCAGATTTTCAGGAGCGGCATTGCCGATGAACCAGCTCCTGAACTGCTCGGCACAGTAGGTGTCGCAGGAAGGATATTCCCTGCCGTATGGACAACGGTAACAATAAGGATATGGGATTCTATAAATTTCAGGAGCATAAGGGCCGAACTTGTACTTGTAGGGTTTGACCTTGCTGGTCATGCTCATGGTCAGCAGCGTGCGACCGTGGAACCCGCCCTCGTAGACAACAATTCCGCTCTTGCCGCTGGCCAGACGTGCGATCTTGACCGCATTCTCAACGGCTTCCGCCCCACTGTTGAGCAAAACCGCCTTCTTCTCGAAATCACCGGGAGTTATCTCAATCAACTTTTCGGCCAATGCGATGTAAGGCTCGTACATAGCAATATGAAAACAGGAGTGAATGAGCTTTTCAGCCTGTTCCTTGATTGCTGCAACAACATTTTCGTTACAGTGCCCGACGTTGTTAACGCCGATTCCACCTACAAAGTCTATGTACTCTTGACCATCAATGTCAGTAATATTCGAATTTACTGCACATTCTGCAAAGACAGGTCCAAGGTTTCCTACCCCCAGAGCGACTGCCTTGTTTCTTCTCTCAAGCAGTTTTTCTGATTTACTCATGTGTACTCCGTCCTTTTTTGTGTTTGCAACTGCAAAGCACTTTTCATGCCACACAAAGTAATCATTTAAAAACAGCTTGTTACGCAGAACAACAACCTCTCTGCCAACCTCCTTGATTCAATAATGAATCAAAAATCTGATTTTAACCGCATTTCGCTCAATTTTTGATTCGCATTTGAATCAGGAATAGCACACCCTTAAAATTTTGCCTAAAATGACAAACTTCATCGGAAACAAACAACATACAAAACAGAGACTTAACAAAAAAGCAAAAACTCTGTTTGTGATTCAAATATGAATCACTTAGGCCTTACGCTCTACGAGTGTGCTTTGAAGGCTGACCAAGACCGTATTTTTTAAGCTTACGCACCACAGAAGGCTGGCTGATTTTGAGATATCCGGCCATGTCCCTTGTGGTCAGACAATTTCTGAGTGCTTCCACAAGCATTTCCCGTTCAACCATGTCCACTGCCTCCTGCAAGGACAGCCCCTTGGTAGAAACAGGCTCGACCTCCTCCAGTCCAAGTAGGCTCTGTTCAAGATAATTATCCAGCATATCCTCTTCTGCCACAGCAACCCCCTTCTTGATGAGGCTGTCGAGCTCCCTGATGTTTCCGGGAAAAGAATAATTCTGCAGCATTCTTAAACTTTTGGGAGAAAGTGTTTTGAATTTTCCGTATCGTTCGTTGTATTTCTTGAGAAAGGACGTTGCCAGAGCGAAAATATCCTCCACTCTTTCACGCAGCGGGGGGATGGTAAGTGTGAAGACATTGAGGCGGTAGAAAAGATCTTTACGAAACAGCCTGTTACTGACCTGTTTCTCCAAATTTTTGTTGGTGGCGGCAATGATTACGCAGTTGATTTTTTTGGGGACGGATCCGCCAAGAGGAGTGAACTCCTTTTCATCTATACATTTAAGAAGCTTAGCCTGAATGGATGGCGGCATTTCACCCACTTCATCAAGAAAAAAAGTTCCCCCGTCAGCCAAGGCCAGCAAGCCGGCCTTGCCGGTTTCGCGGGCACCGGTAAAGGCCCCTTTCTCATAACCGAAGAGTTCCGCCTCAAAAAGCTGCTCCGGCACGGCAGCACAGTTGATGGCCAGGAACGGTCCGGATGCGCGCGGGCTGTGCTGATGCAGCAGCTTGGCAAGCATGGATTTTCCGGTCCCGGATTCACCAAGCAGCAGTATGCCGGAAACTTCCAACTGGGCCAGCTTTAGAGCACTTGCCAGCAGCCGGTTTATTGATTTGCTTTCAGCAATGAAAGCCCCCTGTTCCAGCTCCAGCATGTTCAGGTTGGTGATTTCCTTACGCGCCTTCTCGGTAATCTCGCGGGCAGTCTTCAGGCGTTCGCGCAGGTCAATGAGCTCAGTCACATCCCTCTCGTTGACTACGACCATGGAAAGCTTTCCGCTGTTGTCGAATACAGGAGTTCCGGTACACAACAGCTGCCGACCAGTTCTGATGATATTCTGCAGCATGCTGATCTGAGACGTCTTCTCCAGCACTTCCTTGGAGACAGAAACATCAACAAGGCCGGTCTCGATAACTTCTTCGATGCTTTTCCCGACAATCCTTGAGGCCCTGACCCCGTTCAATTCCTCGGAAGCTCGGTTGATCTGCGTAACGATCCCTTCGCCGTTTGTTACCCAGATTCCATCACTTGATGAATCAAAGATAGCCTGCAGCGTATTGGCCATATCCTGGAAAGAGCTAAGCTCAACAGCAAGCTCCTCGAACCGCGACGGCTTTTGCAGACTGACCACAGCCCCTTCAAGGCACCCATCAATGATCAACGGGGTGATTTCAAAGAATAATTCTGTACCGCGCTTTACAATATGGCCTGTCCCATTTTTAAAGTCAGCCGAGGCCAGCCCTTTCCTTATATATGGAGTAGCTATGGGGAGAATCTGCTCCGCAGCAATACCGACTGTAGTTGCCCGATCACGGCGCTTCAAAAAATCAAGTGCAACGTTATTCATATTGATAACCGTACAATTGGTATCCACAACCACAACGGCATAACTGACACAATTCAATACATGCTGGATCAATTCATGTTGCATAAGCATACTCAAATATATTTGATTATAATTCTGCTGCCCGGCTCAACATACAGCCTTCACAGCGATCTGATTTTAAAACTATAAAAACCCATAAGATTAGATGCAAAAAGCGTGACTCATAGCCACATGCAGAAACAAATCACTTCACTCAAGAAGAAACCAAACACCTTTTCCTGATGGACTCATGACCACCAATATTACGTACTCAACATTTTTGTTAATATCAAAAACAATGTTTTACGAAAGCAAACAACTTTTAGATCACCTCAGTACTTCAAACATGCGATAGGTACAATGGCCACATATACTTGAATTGAATTCGGAACCACACGAAATCAGGCTTAGCCGAAAAACACGTCTCCCCCCTAACGGTCTCATGACCCTATCCTGAGCGATAATTACTTGCTGAGGCCGAATGAACTTTACAGATTGCACAAGACTGCCTTTGGCAAAAAAGTACGATGCTCACGAACTAATTGATCACGAAGATGGACTGGAAATAAAATCAACTATCAGCATAGATGGTTCGCTTTCCTATATATGGAGAAAAATAATTGCCGAGAATGTTGCTAACGGTCTGGAAGAACAGACCGAAAAGCTAATTGAAAAGGTGAAAAATGGCTGAGAAATCACCGTTCCGCTATGCCCGAACAGACGACAGCGATGGATTTCTCTCTGGAAACTGACCATGTTGTGGCGGGATACGCTGGGGGAAATTATAGCAGAATACGGTATTACGCAGACGCAATACGCCATACTGGCATCCCTGAGATGGTTCGAAGACAAAAAAACTCCGGCAACCCAGACTCACTTGGCCAGACAAGCCCGGAATGACAAAATGACATTATCAAAGGCACTCCGTCGCCTTGAAAAAAACGGTCTGGTCACAGGATTAAATTCCGTCACGGATAACCGTGCAACAAACGTTGCTTTCACTGAACGAGGACACGAATTGATCAACAAAGCGGTTATCTCCATCGAAAGTGCCGGCGAAGCATTTTTGATGCTTGTCGGAAGAACAGAAGAGAGCCTACCAGGCGATCACCGTGCAACTGATAGCTGGCAATGACGGGTAATTGCCAGCTATCAGTTAATCAAAAACAGGTAAGAGCACTTTCATGCCCGAATCAGGATCAGCCATCAACAGCCAGCTTAACGCCAAGCCCCAATAGACATCCCCCGACAAGCTTTTCAAGATGCGACTTAAAGCGGACAAAGAACGTAGAGAACCGTGAATCTGTCAGCACCAGCACCACGAATGAAAACCATATGAAATGCACTGCGGAAATAAATATCCCCAGCCCTGCCAGAACAACTTTCGGGGTTTCAGGAGAAACAACCTGGGTAAACAAGGCCATAAAGAAAAGCATTGTCTTCGGGTTGAGGGCATTGCACAAAAAACCGTTAACAAAGGCCTTCCCATGTACTGGACGAGAGCAGGACAATGACTTCGAACCTTCAGCCCCGTCTGCCTTCCCTGAAATAAACGCCGAAATCCCCAGCCAGATCAGATACCCTGCTCCAACCCAGCGAACTACACCAAGAAACCATGAAAACTCTGAGACCAGATATCCAAGTCCCAAAAGCGAATAGGTGACATGCACGGTAACACCGCAGGCAATCCCCGCTGCCGTCATCAGCCCGGTGCGGCGACCGAACATGAGACCGTTCCTCACAATTACCGCAAAATCCGGCCCCGGACTTATCACAGCCAGAATGGTGACCGCTCCTGCCAAAATCAGATTTGATTCATAAATAAAACTCACGCACGAACCTCCTTGATGGATACAGTTTTATACTGATATAAAGCGACGTGGCAGATAAAAAAAACGATTTGTTCTCAAACTTACTGTGAGTAATTTTCACACATGACTATGAAAAATCTTCCCCCGCTAGGACCGTTGCCCAGTTTCCGGGCAGCTGCGAAACATGAAAGCTTCACCAGAGCAGCGCATGAACTCAACCTGACGCACGGTGCAGTCAGCCGGTCAGTCAAACAGTTGGAAGACTATTTCGGTTTCGAACTGTTCCACAGACGCAACAGACGGTTATTCCTTACTACTGAAGGTCGCTACTTTGCAGAAAAGGTGGAGAAAATGCTGGCTGGACTTGAAAGGGCCTGCGAACAGATGCGCATAAGCGATACCCCTCGCAGGATTTCCGTTTCATGCGAGCCCTCGCTGTCCATGCGCTGGCTTATGCCACGACTGGAAAAATTGCATCAGGACTGCCCGGAGATAGAGGTTCTGCTTTCAACCGAAGGAGGGCCGATTGACCTTTCCGCCAGAGGGGTGGACCTTGCAATAAGGAGATCTGATTTCCTCTGGCCCGATTATTACCGCCCCACTACACTTGTAAAAGAACGGATCGGCCCGGTCTGCAGCCCCGGTTTCTGGGAAAAACACGCGGGGCAAAAGTTGAGAATTCTCCACACAAGGACGCGCCCTTCAGCGTGGACAGACTGGAGAAAACTGTCCGGGAATATGCCTGAAACACTTTCCGAACAATTCTACGACCACTTTTACTTCAGCCTGCAGGCAGCCGTTGCCGGATTGGGCATGGCAATCGGGCCGGAGCCACTGGTAATGGATGACATCGATCAGGGGATTCTGGTTGCCCCGTTCGGATTCATCAGTACAGCGACGGACTATGTGGCACTGACCCTTCAGCACCCTGCAAATGAACGGGATTTAAACTGCTTTATTTCATGGCTCAAAAAGAAACTTTCTTTCATAGGGACAGACTGAAAACACCGTTTGATAAAAAAGATGGCGAATTAGCCGCATATTTTGGTCGGAAAATTTATTTGAGTGACAATTTGTTTGATAATTATTGAACCAGATTTCGACCTCCGAGCCGATCATTTTTATCTAATTATTTCCAAGCCACCCAATGTTCCTCCTCTGTAAATAAGGTTGACCCGAAACTCAACTACAGTCTCATTACTGAGCCAAGGAGAACAGATCGCCAGCGAGTACGCGCTTTGGAACGCATAAAACTTTAAATCCCTGTAACGCCTTCATGCGATACAGGGATTTAAAGTTTTAATACAGATAGCAGCTGTAAAAATATTACAGGCTGTTGGCAAAGAATATGCATAAAACAGCACGATCATCTAACCTACTGAAAAGAAGTACCTTAAACCAAACTCCCACAACATTTTTGTAAACAAATATATTTCACCTTCACAAAAACAGAATAAGGGCATCCACCATGACGACGAAAGGCCACTATGCCCCTACATGGGCTCTGAGCCCTGAAAGTAGACATAGTATTGCACCAGATGCACTTGAGGCATATCAGGAATTACAACAGGCTGTAGCTGTCATATCACGTCTTTCCGGCATAGATATGTATATTATTAATACCGACTACCTGTGCGTGGCCGGTTCCGGTTATTATAAAGCGGCCGTAGGGTGCGTCAGCCCCAGAGACACTGCCATCGGCTACAGTCTGGCCAGTGGACGCCCTACCATGGTTGCCGACCCCAAAATCCACGCTGCCTGCCGTGAATGCTCACAAAAACTGACCTGTCGAGACCTTGCAAACTATACAGCCCCGATCTCCATTCGAGATAGGGTTATCGCTGCCGTCCAAATTGTCGCTTTCGACTCTGCCCAGTGCGAAGCCCTGAAGAGAAAAGGGGAGGACATTGCTGAAGCTATTACCCTGTTTTTAGTACAAAGCTGCGAGGCAGACTCAAGGCTGTTTTCGGCCCTCGCCGGATCTGCTGATGAAATCGACAGCTCCGGACTTGAGCGCCTGATTGGCGAAAGCAAAGCCATGCGCACCCTGAAAGACGGCATCATCCGGTGTGCCCCCCTAGATTCAACGGTTCTGATTCAAGGTGAATCCGGAACCGGCAAGGAACTTACAGCCCAGGCCATACACGATCTTTCCCCTCGAGCGGCAGCCCCATTTGTGGCCATCAACTGCGGGGCCATCCCTGAATCAATTATCGAAAGTGAATTGTTTGGATATGTTTCCGGTACATTCACCGGAGCCCAGAAGGGCGGCAAAGCGGGACTTTTTGAGCATGCCGAAGGCGGCACCCTTTTTCTGGATGAAATTGCAGAACTTCCACTGCAGCTCCAGGTTAAACTTCTGCGCGTGTTACAGGAGCGTAAGGTCATGCGCCTCGGAGGACGTCAGGAGCATGACTTTGATGTCCGCATAATCGCGGCTGCAAACGTGGACGTTGCCGAGCAGGCCAGAAACGGACAGTTCCGTCAGGATCTCTATTACAGGCTGTCCGTAATTCCGCTCTATGTTCCGGCACTGCGTGAACGAGAAAGGGACATCGAACTTTTGGTCCACTATTTCGCTCGACTTTACGCCCGACGCAGAAATGAGCCACAGCCGTGGGTTGAACCGGCGCTTTTAAAAAGATTCGCATCCTACCAGTGGCCTGGAAATGTACGCGAGTTGAAGAACTTCATTGAATACGGAATCAACTTCCGTAAAGGGAACACTCTGGACCTGGAAACTCTGGAAAGCAGGTTCCTCAATGCGGAAAAGCCTCCGTCTTCCGAAAGGTGTGGAAACTGGTCCATGAATACCGCACAACCGTGCTTTGAAAACAAACCCACCGAGGAAAAAGTCAACGGAAAAGAAACCAAAACCATAATTTCAGAAAAAGAACTTTCCGAACAGGAAACTCTCAGCAAGTGCCTTCGGCTTTACGGAGCTGATCTGGAAGGGAAAAAACGTACTGCCGAGGAACTCGGTATAAGCCTTGCGACCCTATACCGCAAAATCAAGCGTTACAGTTTGCAAGATGCCTACCGCTACGATGTAGGGGTTTCCTGACCTGAAACACGTTTATATTCAAAGCAGACAGAAGAGCCGGAAAGTTCCTGACAACTTTCCGGCTCTTCTTTTTAGGAATGGAGGGAGTAAAAAGTTCAAATTTAGTATGCCTTACCACCCATATAGGCCTCTTCCAGGCGCCCCCCTTCGATCAGTTCCGCAGCCGGACCTTCCATAATAATGGTTCCGCCTTCCATAATATAGCCGTAGTCAGCAACAGAAAGTGCTGCTTTTGCATTCTGCTCCACAATAAGAATGGAGGTTCCCATCTCACGGATTTTAACGATCAGATCAAAAATGCTCTTGATTACCAGGGGAGCCAGACCAAGAGAAGGTTCATCCAAAAGAAGTAGTTTTGGACGCCCCATGAGAGCACGCCCTATGCACAACATCTGCTGCTCTCCGCCTGACATGGCTCCGGCCTGCTGCTGTAACCGCTCTTCCAGAATAGGAAACAATCCAAAGACGTAATCCAGATCATCTTTGAAATGCTTTTTATCCTGATGATATGCCCCCAAAATAAGATTTTCTTCAACGCTCATATTGGAAAAAATCTGGCGGCCCTCCGGGGCCTGACAGACCCCTGCCATAACCACCTTATCAGAACCGATATTTGCGATATCCTTCCCCTGAAACAGAATTTCTCCCTCAGCAATCTGGTAAATATTGGATATTGCACGCATCAAGGTCGTCTTTCCGACTCCATTGGCCCCCAGCACTGCAACAATGCCGTTTTCTTCAACAGTCAGTTCCACTCCGCGCAGAATCTGCTGAACTCCCATGCTGACATGAAGATTATGGACATCTAATATTGACATTCTTCGCCTCCAAGATAGGCTTCAAGTACTTCCGGATTTTTCTGCACAGCTTTGGGGGTATCGTCAGCAATTTTCCTGCCCAGAGCCAGAACCATGACCCGGTGGCAAATGCCCATGACCAAGCCCATATCGTGTTCAACAAGCAGAATTGGAATTCCATCTGCATTCATCTCACCGATGAAGTCGGCAAGTTCCGCAGTTTCCTGCTCATTGAGTCCTGCAGCGGGTTCATCAAGTATAAGAAGTTTGGGATTTGTAGCCAACGCCCGTGCGATTTCAAGGTATTTGCGTTTCCCGTAGGAAAGGTTGGCAGCAAGTTCTCCGGCCAGAGAATCAAGCCCTACACGCTTGAGAATATCCCAAGTACGCTGGCTTATCTCTTCATCAGCTCTGCAACGAAAAGGCCAGACAGCCCTACGCAGAGAATGACCGACAGAACCGATCGACCCGACAGAAACGTTATCAAAAACAGTCATATTGGGCATGATGCGCAGGTTCTGAAAAGTTCTGCCGATGCCCAGCTTGGCTACCTGATAAGGCTTAAGGCCGGTAATGGGACTACCCATAAAACGAACCTCGCCTTCACTGGGAGGATAAAACCCGGTAAGGCAGTTGAAAAAAGTGCTTTTTCCGGCTCCGTTGGGCCCGATGAGCCCGACCAGTTCACCGGACTTCATACACATATCAACATTATCCACGGCAACCAGTCCTCCAAAACGACGGGTCAGCCCTTTGGTCTCCAATATATATTCCGACATTATTTCCACCCCACCATCTGTCGACCACTCCAGGCCGCGTTGAACTGATTTCTGGCCATTTCAATGGCCGAGGTTTCACCAAAAAGCCCCTTGGGCAGCAACAGGATGGACAAAAACATGACCACGCCGACCGCAATCATACGAAAATCTCCCAGACCGCGTGCGACCTCAGGCAGAAGGATGAGAAGCAGTGCTCCGAGCAGTCCTCCCGGAAGAGAACCGAGTCCACCGACAACCACCATCGCCAGAATAAGGATGGATTCGCTGAACTGAAAGCTGTCCGGGCTGATATACCCCACACTGTGAGCCATTACTGCACCGGCAAGTCCTGCAAAAAAAGTACTGGCACCGAAAGCCTGAATCTTAAGCTTGACCACATTAATCCCCATGGCTTCGGCACACTGATCATCCTCCCTGAGAGAACGCAGTGAATTTCCGAAGTAGGAATTGGTCATACGCCAGATAAAATAGATTGAAATACAAGCCAGAACAGCAATGACATAATAAATGGAAAGCAGACTCGTAAACCTGTACCCGAAAATAGAGATCGGATCGTAGAGCTGAACGCCCATAGGACCACGGGTTACGGATACCCAGTTCAGCAGGGTTACGTGGATAATTTCGCCGACTCCCAGAGTTGCCACGGAAAAATAAATACTGATCAGCCTCATTGTTGGCAGAGCAACAAGAACACCGGCGATACCGGCGGCAAGACCTCCCAATGGAAGAGTGACCAGGAATGGCAAACCGTAATTTGAAGCAAGCAACCCGGCAGCATAAGCTCCAATCCCGAAAAATGCGGCATGCCCGAGACAGAGCAGTCCGGCGGTTCCGGTAATCAGGTTCATGCTTGCCGCAAGAATACAGAAGATCAGCGCCGAATTAGCAATCTGAATATAATAGCTTTTGCCCAGTACGGACAGAATCCCAGGAACAACTGCGAGAACAAACAGCAGGCCTGCTGCGACGAGCAGTCTGGAACGCCACGGGCTATTTTTTAATGTATCAGTCATATGTGAAACCCTCAAATTATACACGCTCTCTCCTGGCTCCGAAAATGCCCTGAGGAAAGAAAATCAAAGTTAAAATGAGAAAGCTGTAGGCCACCATATCACTCCAACCCTGAGTCATGAAATCTGTTGCAAGCGATTCACAGACACCAAGGATGAGTGCGCAGATGACCGCCCCTGGAATACTGGAGAGGCCTCCCATAACCATAGCAACAAAGGCTTTGATGGACGGGGCAAAACCCATGGACGGAAAGATAGCTCCGTAATAAAGGCCGACCATGATCCCCGCTGCGCCGCCAAGCATGCTGCCCACGGCAAAGGTGGCAATGATGGTTCTGTCCACGGACAGGCCTACATACTTGGCCCCAAGGGGATTATTGGAGATAGCCCGGATAGAAAGACCGATTCGGGTATGATAGAGTACGTACTGCAATCCGCCGAGCATAACGATGGAAGACCCGAGGATCAGGAACTGCCCGGTTGAAAAGGAAAGAGGGCCTACTGGAATAGGATTGTTAAGCAGGTACTGGCCCGGGATGGTCTGCATTTCAGCACCGAAAAAGTGCTGGATCAGTTCTTTAATGATGATTGAGACTGCCAGAGAGGACAACAGGGTAGCCTCTCTCATGGCTCTTGATTTGAGCGAAGCTTCATCCTGGAACCGCCTGAAAGGTTTAAACGCTATTTTTTCCAGACCAACACCTGCGATTCCACCGGCAACAAGTGCCGCGACAATAATCAGAGCCAGAGGCCAGTCCAGAGTATTGATGCATACCAGACCGGCAAATGCCCCGATAGTGTACATCTCTCCGTGGGCGAAGTTCACAACGTTGAGCACGCCAAAAATAAGCGTGAAGCCGATGGCAATCAGTGCGTAAATCATTCCTGCACTGAGTCCGTTGACGATTTGCATCAAAAAATACGAGTCCATTGTATGAGTTTCCTGTGATTGGAGACGGGGCCGGAAGGCCCCGCCTGTGATAACTGGGATGGATCTGCTCTAGTTTACGAGAGCAAAGGAACCGTTTTCAACTTTAAGGCGGGCCAGTCCCTTAACCGGCTCACGAGTCTCCGGATCAAATGTCGTGGCACCTGTGACACCGGGATAGTCCTTTGTCTGGGCCAGAGCATCACGAAGACTGGAACGGGTAACATCAGGGCCGACCTTGGCAATTGCATCAAGCATAATTCCCACAGCATCATAAGCCTGAGCAGCGAACATGTTGGGCTCTGATCCGTAATTTTTCTTATATGCAGAGACGAATTCAACAACGTTGGGCTCGGGGCTGTCGCACATGAAAGTAGTCGAAAGAAGGAGGTCGTCAGCGGAATCACCGGCCAGCTCGATCAGCTTGGGAGAATAAAGGGAGGAAGTGCCGAAAATCGCAGTCTTGATTCCAAGCTGTTTTTTCTGCTGTAAGACCATGGCCCCTTCTTCATACATCATACAAAGATAGATAGCTTCAGGCTTGTCACGGGCAACCTTGGTTAGGATGGAACGAAAATCACGGTTTCCGGGGTTGAAATACTCAACAGCGGTTATTTCACCGCCAAGATCTTTAATGCCCTTTTCGAAATTCTCAGCAGCGGAAATACCCCAGTCGTTCTGAATGGCGATGATTGCAAATTTCTTAAAACCAAGACCTTCAGCCCATTTGGCGACAAAAGGACCTTCGTAGGCCTGTGTGGTGATATTGCGGAACTGGCAGTTACCCACTTTGGTAAAATCAGGATGGGAGGCGGTCTGAGAAAGCTGCGGCATTCCTTCCATTCCGTAAACACGCCCTGCAGCCATGGACACCGTGGAAGTAAAGTCACCCAGAACACCTACAATCTGTTCATTATCAACAAACTTGCGGGCGATATTGATAGCCTCTTTAGGGTCGGACTTGGAATCCTCATAGGTTATTTCAACTGTTGCGCCGGCAAGTTTTCCAGATTTATTGAACTTATCCAGCTGAAGCTTGGCCGAATTGCGAAAAACCTCGCCATACTGAGCATGGCTGCCAGTCAGGGGCAGAGAGTAACCCAACATAATCTTTTTTTCTGCAAAAGCGGTTGAAGCCACTAAAACAATGACCATTGCGGCAATTCCAAAAATAAAGTTTTTCATTTTCATCAGTCCCTCCGGGAATTTTACAGGTTGAGCTTGTAGTTGCTGTTTTTATCGTTTCCGTCAGCACGCCCTACCGGGTATTTACCCAAAAAGAGCAAACAACATGCCACAACAACAACCTCGAAGAGTTATTTTTTACATATTGAGAAAACACACACAGCAGAAACCCACACTCACCATTGCTTCGGAACGAAAAGATAAATTCCAGCAAAAGAAAGAGGGTGTCAAACAAATATAAATTGCGAAATTGTAATTTTCGCATTCAAATTTGAGAATTATCACTCCTGATGCGAATTTCGCATCAAACATGAGAATTTTCAGATAAAAAAAAGGGAGCAGGGCCGACATGCACCCCGCTCCCTTGAAAACAATACTCTAAGATACTATTTTTTTTCACGAACCTTAAGATAACACTTATCCTTACTTCCTTCAGGCAGAGCTGTCATTTCGAAATCAAATCCAGCACCTTCAAATGTTCCAAAATCAATTATTCCAGCTACTTCACAGAGAGTAGCGCACTCCTCATCAGAAAGCCCCATATCTCTCCAGGCGTTTTTCAGGGGGCAATTGTCAAACTCAATATCAAGCCCACCTTCATCGCAACGGGTCACAGTGGGAGCAAACATCTTTGATTCATCAGGAATACCGCCAATAAAGGCATCACGCAGTCCTTTGAAGTCACCGGGTGCAAACTTCTTGAACTTCTCACCAATCTGCTCTCCTCTTCTGTAAATACCTTTTTTCATTACTTCTTTTGCCTTTTCAAGGCCAAACTCCTCAACCATGGCATCAAAGATCAGCTTATAGATGATAGCTCTGTTCTCATTGGCAGCATAAAGCTCTTTGCGCAGTGTGGCTTCACTCATTTTGTTAACTCCTTTTATTCTGCCGGCATATTTTACACCGGACATGGTTCTTTTTTCATTCCTTCTGCACAATACGTACCTAATTGTAAAACACAAAAGCTTGGCACTGATTTTGATAGTGAAAAATCACAAAAAGAGAAATTCACACCACAACTGACTACGGATATGAAAATTATCCACCAGACTGAAAAGGAATAATATGGACCTGCACGCTTTCTTTAATAATGAAGTGAAACCGGCTTTGGGATGTACCGAACCCGGCGCAGTGGCTTTTGCCGCCAGCGCCGGAGCAAGCTACCTGGCCGGACCGCCTAGGCACATCCACTTACGACTGTCTGCCAACATATATAAAAACGGACAGTCTGTAGGAATCCCCGGCACACCGGGACTCAAAGGAAACCTGCTGGCTGCGGCCCTCGGAGCTCTGGGAGGACAACACAAGAAAGGACTACAGTCTCTTGAAAACATAGATAAAGACTGCATTTCAAAAGCCAGTGAGATGCTCATGGCAGGCAGTCTGACTCAGGAAGTTCTGCAGGATACTCCCAATATCTATGTGGAAGTGGAATTGATCAGACAGGGAGAAAGTGTCACTGCAGTTGTCGCCCATACTCACGACAATCTTGTAGAAATCATCCGCAACAAGCAGATCGTGTTTGAAGGCCAGGATTGTGAATCAGGGTCGGGACGTCTTCCCACATATCTGAATGAACTCATGCGCATGAATTTCGCTCAACTTTGGGAACTTGCCGGAAGCATCAACTCCGAAGACGAAGCATTTCTGCTTAAGGGAGCGGAAATGAACATGCAGGTAGCAGAAAAGGGGTTGTCCAAACCGTGGGGACTCGGTTCCGGCTTTGTCACTGCCGAGAATACGAATTGCAATGACCTCGGCCTGATGATCCGGGCATGGTCTGCTGCCGCAGCGGATGTTCGCATGGACGGAGGGCAGTGGCCAGTCATGAGCAGTGCCGGAAGCGGAAACCATGGCCTGACCGCAATTATTCCGCCTGCACTGGCTGCGCGAATTTGGGAAAAAAGTGACAGAGAACTTGCTGAAGCGCTGGCCCTGTCACATCTGGTGACAGGAGCTGTTAAGGCCAAGACAGGACGCCTGACCCCTGTATGCGGTTGTTCCATTGCCGCCGGAGCAGGTGCTGCTGCTGCACTCACTCGTCTGGCCCAAGGTTCTCCCGCACAAGCGGAACAGGCATCAGCGTATGTGCTTTCCTCTGTACTCGGAATGATCTGCGACGGCGCAAAGGGGACCTGTGCCCTGAAGGTGGGTACGGCCGCAGGGGAAGCCTATCAGGGAATGCTGCTGGCAACAAAAGGAAAGCCGATGACTTCTCAGCAAGGTATAATAGGCCCGGATTTTACTGGCAACACTACAGCAGTGGGTGAACTTTCAGGTATTGGATTTGCTGCGGTTGACGCTGTCATACTGCGCCTGCTGGACAGAGCCCCCTCCGGGACGACTCAGAATCCCACCTGTTAGCAACATAAAAAATAATGGAGAAGAATAAATGAGTGAACTTAATTTCATATCCACAGAAAACGCCCCGGCTGCAGTCGGTCCTTATTCACAGGCTGTTGCTTATGACAACGTACTTTACGTGAGTGGGCAGCTCGGTCTTAACCCCGAAACCATGACCCTTGCCGACGGATTCGCCGCACAGACCAGACAATCTATAAAAAACCTCGGGGCAATCCTTGAGAAGGCAGGATGCACAGTAAGTGACATAATCAGCGTCGACGTATTTCTTGTTGATATGGCTGAATTCAAAACTCTCAATGAGATTTACGCTGATTTCATGGGCGACCACAAACCAGCCAGAGCAGCCATTCAGGTTGCGGCACTCCCCCTCGGCGGGCTGGTTGAAATAAAATGCGTAGCCCGCAAAAAATAAACTGAATATTCTCGTTGAGATAAAAAAGCTCCATGCCTTTCCAATGAGGGGCATGGAGCTTTCAGCATTGGAAACTGCGACCCAGAAATTAACCACTTAATTGCGATCGAACAACGCAAGACAGGGTGGATTCTCCTCGCCAATCTGCTTCTGTTATAAGAAATCCCACTCTGGGACAGCACCAACTCTGCAGACTCTCCAAAGTTATAAACAAATGCAGGGAAACTTAATAGGCAGAGTCAACGAGAATACTTCTACCCTTCCTCACCCCAGGCCTTGGCACTGCGTTCCACTTTTTTACGCACGCCCTGCCAATCTGTTTCATGGTTGAACATGGACTCGGGTAAGGCTGCGAGCATCTTTTCATACAGGCCCAGCGGAACTGTGAAGGTCAGCTCGTCTGTCTTCATAAATTTCCTTGCTGAGGGGTCCATTCCGCCGATTACCGCTTTTTCGACTCCCTGCTCCTTGTAGTAAAGAGGCCAGCCCAGAATATTGGTGCAGCCGGCACCAAAGGGGGATGCAACACATTCCATATCTCCGGTGGTAAATACCGTCTGGATAAAAAGCCCGGTCAGAATCTCGGGACGGGCGAAAAAGATTACGAACTCGGGTTTATCTTCATCAGTAAACTTAGACAGGGGCTTAAAGATGCAGTATTTTGCAGGAGCCTTTCGGGGATTAACCTTGAGCATGAACTCCCGCATGACATCCGGGTTGGACATGTACCGCTCGCCATGGAGTGGTGTGCCTTCAAAACCGGTGGAAACATAATGCTCAATGAAACGCAGATGCGGCTTCATCATTGAGCAGTAATAAGCTCCGCCCACGCACCCGTATTCTTCAGGAGAAATAAAGGCCGCGCCTTTTTTCTTCCTGGCCAGCCAGATGTTGCCCATAACACAGGAGAATGTCTTCATGACTTCATGCATGTCCAGTTCTCCGCGGTCCTCCAGTTCACGGGATATAGGTGTTCCTTCCTTCGGCCCGTAAGCATTTTCCGGCTTGGTATCCGAGTAGTGAACTCCAAAAGGTTCTTCGTTCAAGCCGAGAAGATCCAAAAATGTTCCTGTCTCTTCCAGAATAGACTGCATTGTCATACGTTTTCTCCTATGGTTGCCGGAAACATCCCGATCTCATCAAAAGACAGAAGGAGTGATATCCGTGCAGATTTTAACAGATGAGATTGCAGACGACCTGTTGACCATCGGGGCCTGAAATTAAAGCTATCCCCCGCTTATTGGCAGACTGAACCTCATTTGTTGATTTAGACTATGCTTTAACCTACCATGCCCATAAATAAAATAAACAGGCTAAACAGAAAACTCTATTCTACGAAAGGGCATAATCATGCAGGATTTTCTTAATGACATTCCATTGCTGGTGGAAGTCGCGCGACAAAAAAGCTTTACCAAGGCATCGGAAATTCTGGGAATAGGGGCCTCGACCCTCTCCAGACGCATAAAGCAGCTGGAAGAAAGAATGGGGGCAATCCTCTTCTACCGGGATACCCGCAATGTAGAGCTTACCGACAACGGACAGTTATTGCTTGAACGTTGCGAGTTCATACTCGACGAAACACAAAGGACATATGACTCGGTTCTCAATAACATGAAAAAGCCCTCGGGACTGATCCGCGTGTGCATGTTTCGCGACCTGTATGACATGAACATGAAAAAGGCCCTGCTATCCTTTGCCGATAAACATCCGGAGATTAGGATAGCCATGACCAGCGTGGAACATCCGGTGGACCTGCGCACGGAACCGTATGATGTGGCGTTTCTTATCGGTCCCTCCATTGCACCTCCGCTGATCGCGAGAAAGCTGCTGCGGATAGACCCATTCATATACGCATCGCCTGAACTTCTGGAACGCTACCCGATGCCGGTTGTCCCGGAAGATCTCTACCAGATTCCATGCATCGTACTTGAGCGCTTCGGACGCCGCTGGCCCATGTTTAATGGGAAACGACAGGTAACCATAGAAATTCAGCCCAAATACACTTTCAGCTCCGTTGATATCTGCATTGATTTCGCATTGGCCGGGCACGGTCTTACCCTGATACGCCGACAGGAAGCGACGCGTTTTGAAAAGGAAGGACGGTTGGTCAAAGTGCTCCCGGACTGGTGCGGAGGATTCGAGCACGATGTGCATGCAGTAACAGGCTCATCCCAACTTCCTCAGAGAGTTCGTCTGTTCCTGAATCATATCCAGAGCACATACAACACCTTGTAACCGTATATCCGGTCCGGCAACCGGACACCCAACAGGAAAAACACGAAATCAAGCGGAACGGATTTCCCGCATTACATCGGCAGGGGTCTGTCCGAAATAACGCTTGAACTCCCGGCTGAACTGGGACGGACTCTCGTACCCGACCTTGTCCGCCACCAGATACGCTTTCATTTTCTTTTGTATAATAAGATCCTTGGCCCGCATAAGCCTGATCTTCTTGAGATACTGCAACGGCGAATCGGCAGTTATCTCCTTGAACGCTTTGTGGAAAGCCGAAACACTCATGTTTGCAGAATCAGCAAGCTGCTGCACATCAAGTTTCTGGGAATAGTTACCCTCCATAATGCCTATGACGCGAGATACCTGTGAAAAGGTATTGTTTCCGCGCGCAAGAGAATAGAGGACCGGGGCCTGAGTCCCGCACAGCACCCGATAGTATATTTCCCTGACCAATCCCGGGGCCAGAATCTTTGCCTCAGTTTCCGACCGAAGCGCCTTGAGCAGCTTTACTGTTGCATCCTTCATGTCAGCACTCATGGCCGATGGACCGATCCCCAGCGGGAAATCATTTTCATCAAGGCGAGCTATCTTGGCCTGCAGGTTCATATGGGTAATCAGATCGTTCAACTGTGCCATATCTATATCTATATACAAACCGAGCAGTGGTTCGTCCTCACTGGGAAAGGACTCACATTCAAATGGCATCGCCACTGATGTGACCAGATAATTATCCGCATCGTACCGGAATGAATGCCCTCCAAGATGACCGATTTTATGACCTGACGCGACGATGCATATTCCGGGATCATACACCATAGGCCTGCACTTAACAGGTTTTGTTTCCTTGAAAAAGCGCACTCCTTTATACCGGGACTCCACAGCCCCGCCATCTACGGTTGCAAGATCTTTGAGCAACTCCAGCATGTCTGACATAGACTAAACCTCCTTGTGTTCTGGAATATTATGAACATCCTTCTACCCTTTTGTTCAATAAAAAAAGAACTCGTTAGAGGAATAGGCAAACTTTAAAGAGAAATGTGCGTTCAAGAGGGATCAGGAACTCCTTAAAAAGACTTTAACAGACAAAGTCAAACAAGGAGTAACCAATGAATTTTGAATTCCAGAATCCTACTAAAATAATTTTCGGCGCAGGAACTCTCGCCCGGCTTGGCGAGGTTGTAAGCGAATACGGCAAGAAGGCCATGATCGTAACCGGCGGCGGAAGCGTGAAACGAACCGGAGCTTTTGACAAGGCAGTAGAAAGCCTGAAAAGCGCAGGCATTTCTCATGTTGAGTGCGCAGACGTAGAACCAAACCCGCGCATCACCTCTGTCGCCCGTGGCGCAAAAATCGCCAAAGATGAAGGCTGTGATGTGATCATCGCCCTCGGCGGCGGCAGCACCATGGATGCCGCCAAAGTCATGGGAGCAGCAGCCCTTTACGACGGCAACCCTTGGGATATGATTCTGCATGGACAGGAAGAAGTCTACATCCCCACCGAAACTCTTCCGGTTATAACTGTGCCTACGCTTGCCGCTACCGGTTCCGAAGCCAACTGCGGTGCAGTCATCACCAATGACGAAACAAAAATCAAATCATTCATCCAGATTCCATTGCTTTTTCCCAAAGTAGCATTAGTCGACCCGGAGCTGACAGTAAGCGTACCTCAAAACCACACAGCCTACGGCGTATGCGACATCATCACCCACGTAATGGAAGGCTACTTCAACGGTGTTGACGGAACCCCGATTCAGGATCGTTTTGCAGAAGGCGTCATCATCAACGCAATTGAATACGGACGCAAAGCTGTTGCAAATGGAGAGGACCTTGAAGCCCGTGCTCATGTTCAGTGGGCTTCCATCGTAGCCCTTAACGGCTGGGTACAGGCCGGCGTTCATATGCTTGCCCCCATGCACATGATCGAGCACGCCCTTTCCGCCCATCACGACATCACTCATGGAGCAGGTCTGGCGATTGTAGGTCCCGCATGGATGCGCTTCGCGGCCAAATATCGCCCTGAGCGTTTTGCCCAGTTTGCCCAGCGTGTTTTCAATCTTTCCCCCGAAGGCAAGGACGCCCTGACCCTTGGAATGGAAGGGATTGATACCTACGAAGCTTTCCTACGCGAAATAGGATGTCCGACCACCCTCTCCGAAGTGAACATCGGTGACGAACTGTTCGAACAGTACGCAAAGGATGCAGCACTCGTGGTCCGTGACGAAGATGGCAAACTGCTCGGACGCCCGCCCATGACCACTGAAGATATTGTCGAAGTGCTCAAGAATGCACTGTAAGCCTTCAGACACATATCCCTAACAGGAGTAGACAAATGAAAATAAACTGTTTTTCAGCCGGAATAATGCTGACCATGCTGGCGGCACTGACACTGGTTATGACCATGAACACAGCCTTTGCGGAGGAGAAAATGACTTGGGATAAGACCTTTCCCCTAAGTGACAAAGTGATCCACGAAAAAGTCACCTACCCCAACAGATACGGAATCAGCATAGCTGCCGACATGTACAAGCCCAAGGACTTTGACAAGTCCAAGAAGTACGCAGCCCTTGTTATCGGAACTCCTTATGGCGGAGTTAAAGAACAGGGTGCTGGCATCTACGCCCAGACAATGGCTGAACGCGGTTTCGTAACCATTGCATTTGACGAATCCTTCAACGGTGAAAGCGGCGGTGAACCGAGACACGTGTCATCTCCTGACATCTTCGTTGAAGATTTCAGTGCCGGTGTGGACTTTCTGGGAACACGTCCCTTTGTAGACCGTAACAAAATCGGAGCTATCGGTATCTGCGGCAGCGGCGGATTTGCCCTCAAGGCAGCACAGGTTGACCACCGCATCAAAGCTGTTGCCACAGCCAGCATGTACGACATGAGCCGTTTTTTCCGCAACGGCTGGCAGGACAGCATGACAGCAGAACAGCGTAACAAGGTCCTCGACGAACTTGGCGAACAGCGCTGGAAAGATTTCGAAAACGGAACTCCCATGCTGCCCGCAGGATTCCCCGCTGAAGCGACAACCTCCATTCCGGAGGGAATCGACCCCATCAGCAGTGAATTCTGGGAATATTATGCAATGGCAAGAGGCCACCATCCCAGATCCCACGGTCCGTTCACCAGAACAAGCGACATGGCCTTCATGAACTTTCCGCTGCTGAACTACATCGAAACAATTTCTCCAAGGCCGATCCTGTTCATCATGGGTGAAAAAGCGCACTCCCGCTACTTCACCGAGGACGCATACAAACAGGCTGCCGAACCGAAGGAACTGGTCATTGTTCCCGGTGCACGCCACATTGACCTCTATGACCGTGTGGACATGATCCCATTTGACAAAATGGAAGCGTTCTTCAGCAAGGCGCTGAAATAGCCCCAGAATTCAAAGAACAAATCAAGCCCCCGGTATAAGCCGGGGGCTCATTACAATTGAAAATTCATACAAGAAATCTGCAATAAGACTTATTCCTAGCAACTGTATACTCATATAAAGCACGTATAAAAAACATGACTTTACAAAGCACTATATTTCAAGAACGTCCTGCCAACTGGTCAGCTGTTTTCTCTCTATTCGTGGGTGTCACCAGCCTTGTTGCTGCAGAATTTATTCCCATCAGTCTGTTAACGCCCATCGCACAAGACCTTTCAGTCACGGAGGGCATGGCAGGACAGACTGTTACTGTAGTCGGTATGTTTGCAGTCCTGACAAGCCTGTTACTGGCACCGCTGACCAAGGGCATCAACAGACGGTACATCCTTCTTACCTTTTCCGCTCTACTTGTAGTCTCAAATGTTATGGTTGCTGCGGCAAATAACTATTCTTTTCTCCTGATTGGCCGGGGACTTCTTGGAATATGTGTCGGTGGCTTCTGGTCAATGGCCGCGGCCGTCACCCTGCAACTGGTTCCAACAAACTACGTCCCCCGGGCCTTGAGCATAATATATGCGGGAGTTGCGGCTGCCACAGTAATTTCACTACCTGTAGCCAGTTATCTGGGACATCTGCTCGGCTGGAGGAACGTCTTTCTGCTTGAAGCGACACTGGGCGCGGCAGGATTGGTCTGGCAATTTATAGCCCTGCCTTCCTTAAATGCTGACAGGGCTAATGACTTCAAAAATATGTTCAGACTGCTACGGCAGGACTGGGTAGTACTTGGAATCCTTGCCACTATTTTCAGTTTCGGCGGCTACAATGTCTTTTTCACTTATCTCAGGCCCTATCTGGAATTAGATCTAACTCTCAACCCAAATTCTCTTTCGCTGGTACTTGGAATCTTTGGATTAGCTAACTGTTTGGGAACTTTTGTGGCCGGAATACTTTTCGAACGAAAATTCAGAAGCTGCATGATTGTCCTGCAATGCATTCTCTCGGTAACAGCCATTTTACTTTATCAACTGCAGGGAAGAATTTGGGTGGAAATTCTCCTCGTAATCGTCTGGGGCTTTATCTGGGGATTCATGCCCGTAGGCTGGACCTCATGGATAACCCGTACACTTGCCGACAGAGCTGAAATGGCAGGAGGATTATCAGTTGCCTCCATTCAATTCTCTATTGGCGGCGCGGCTGCCATTGGCGGAATTATTTACGACGGTAGCGGAATCGAAGGAATATTTCTCTCCGCCGCCGGTTTTCTTGTTTTTGCCGCAATACTTGTCTGGCTAAGCTTTCTCTTCTTTTTCAAAGACACCGGGCGACACGCTTAAATGAGATAGATATGAGCGTATATTCAATTTCACTACAATAGCCCAACGGAGCTCTTATGGAACACTTCAATGCCGGATGGCTTTCAATTTTACCCCCATGCATAACAATAGTGCTGGCTTTACGGACAAAGGAAATCATTTCATCTCTGTTTGTCGGTATCCTGGCCGGAGCTCTCATTTATTGCATCGGTACAGGCAATAGCCCCTTCATTTTGAAAACAGTGGAAATCACTTTCCAGATTATTGTTTCCAAGGTTGATTTCAATGTCATCGTCTTCGGTTCACTTCTAGGCTCTCTAATATATCTGGTTGCCATGACCGGAGGCGCAAACGCATACGCTAGCTGGGCGACCAGACATATCAAAAACAAACGCAGCGCCTTACTGGCCACTACAGGGCTTGGCGTGGTCATGTTCATTGATGACTATTTCAACTGCCTGTCCGTAGGCACCGTAATGCAGCCGGTTACAGATAAATTCAGAATATCCAGAGCCAAGCTGGCATATATCATTGATACAACTGCCGCTCCCATATGCATCATAGCCCCCTTATCCAGTTGGGCAGTAGGAGTTGGCAGCAACATCAGGACTACCGGAGTTTTCGAAAGCGATTTCACAGCTTTTGTAGCAACTATCCCCTGGAATTTTTACGCCATTCTTTCATTGATAATCGTCTTTATGGTCAGTTGGGGAGGATTTGATTTCGGCCCAATGCTTCGTGAAGAGCTCAAAGCAGCGTCATCAGCTGAAACTCCGCTCAAGGGGGATGCACAAAACAGCAACACCGTTCATCCGAAGACATATGGGAGTATGACAAATATGCTGCTCCCCATAGGAAGCCTTATTGTGTTTGCAGTTCTCGCTCTGCTCTATACAGGTGGGTTCTGGGGAGATGATCCCGCCTTGCATCACATCGGAGCGGCTTTCGGCAACTGCGATGCCGGGAAAGCCTTGGTTCTGGCTTCATTCGGCGCATTGGCAGTCGCTTTCATTCAATTTGTTCCGCGTGGTATTCTGACTCTTGAATCGTTCATGACCGGCTCGGTGGAAGGAATAAAGATGATGCTGCCATGCATAGTTGTTCTTGTTCTGGCCTGGGCCATGGGCGGCATCTGCCGCGACCAACTGCAAACTCCAAAATTTGTAGCAGATATGCTTGGTTCTGGTGGAGATATCGCTGCTTTTCTTCCGCTGATTTTCTTTGTGCTGGCCGGATTTCTCAGCTTCAGCACAGGAACTTCATGGGGAACCTTCGGTATCCTGATCCCCATAGCCGTACCCGTAGTTCAGGCTCTGGACCAATCTCTGGTTCTGGTCAGCCTGTCCGCCGTACTGGCAGGAAGCGTGTTCGGAGACCACAGTTCTCCCATCTCTGACACAACAATTCTCTCAAGTGCCAATGCGGGCTGCCCGCATATTGTTCATGTCACCAGCCAGATGCCATATGCAACTATTGCCTTTGTAGGTAGTGCTGCAGGTTATTTTGTCGCAGGAATCAGCGGAGGAAGCTTCACTCTCAGCATGGCTGCCGCTCTTCTGGTCACAGTTTCCTGCATGTTCGCATTAAGCAGAAGAGGAAAAATATTATCGTTCAACGACATCTTACGAACTTCTCAACAAGAACTTTAAAACTCAAATGCGCAAATGAAGATTTAAGACCGCCATCAGGTATCAAAATATAAAACAACAATACAGGAGCAAACATGCTTAAATTATTACTTATCAGCCTTATTTCAATTGGGTCGCTGGCATTTGCAACAAAATGCCGCGCGGAATCCGAAACTGATGGCAAATACGCCAGCCGTACTCTTGAAAACGGAACCGCAGTCAAACTGATTGTCGGTGAAACCGTAATCCCGGCACTCCTTAACGACAGCAAATCAGCACAGGCACTCATCGCAAAACTTCCCTATACTGTTGAATTACAACGTTACGCTCATGATTACTGTGGCGTGATGAGTGATGGCCTGCCTTATGACAAAAGTGATCTGCGTGATGGTTGGCTTGACGGAGATATAGCATTTGCCGTGAGCGGTAACTATTTCACTATCCTCTACAAGGACGAAGACATTTCCGAACAGTTCGACGGCATCGTAAACATGGGGATCATTAAAGCTCCGCTGTCCATAATGAATACCCTTGCTGAAAGTATCTCCCTCAGGATCGAACGAGATTAATTCCGATAACCTGACACACGGTTTTGACCGTAAAACAAATAGGAGTATGTAATGAAAAAGTTAATTCTTATCACGGTGTTGGTGATGGCAACTTCAGTCGCCTATGCGGATCAATCCAACGTAAGCAAGGCACAGACTTTTTATCCACAGGGATCACAAAAAACATTCAAAGGCCCTGCGAACCTTTTCACCGGTGATGTAAAGGTGGACATGCTCTTCCCTGCTAATGATGAAACCAGCTTTTCCGGCGCGTATGTCACCTTCCAGCCCGGCGCAAGGACAAACTGGCACTGGCATCCGGCCGGGCAACATATGATCGTCACTGACGGTGTTGCTTTAACCGGAACACGCGATGGCAAGGTTATCGAATTCAAAGAAGGCGAAACCGTATGGTGCCCGAGTGAACTGGATCACTGGCATGGTGCCACCCCGGAAGCTCCCATGACTCATCTTGTTATCTCCGGAGTCAAAGACGACAAGGCTGTAGTTTGGAAAGAAAAAGTTACCGACGAACAATATATGAAGCGATAGGAGGGTGATCATATGTTCACGCAAAAACTTAGTTCACTCTTTATTGCAATTGCATTTATCCTCAGTTTTGCAACTCTAACAGAGGCAAATAATATGAAAACAGAAACAAACCTTAACGCTCGTCAACAATCCATAATAACAATCGCGGCCTTCACTGCCAGCGGTGATATTGAAAATTTAAAACCGGCTCTGGCTGAAGGTCTGGAAGCAGGTTTGACCATCAGTGAAATCAAGGAAGTTCTGGTCCAGATGTATGCTTACACCGGATTTCCCCGCGCCCTCAACGGCATGGCTGCCTTCATGGCAGTAGTGAAGGACCGTAAGGCCGATGGGATTAAAGATGAGGAAGGCAAAGAAGCCAGCCCTGTCCCGACTGATTTCAATAAGGATGAATACGGAGCCAAAGTCCGCGCTAAACTTGCCGGACTGGATAAAGACATTTCAGGTGCAGAGTGGCAACTGTTTTCTCCGGTCATGGATACTTTCCTGAAAGAACACCTTTTTGCGGACATCTTCGTCCGCGACGTACTCACGGAAGATGAACGAGAACTTGCCACCATAGCGTCCCTTGCCAACATGAGCGGGACTCAGGGGCAGCTGTTCTTTCACTACGGTGCGGCCATAAACTCCGGGTTGACCGAAGAACAACTGAACTCCTTCATCGAAGTGCTTGATACAAAGGTTGATAAAAAGCAGGCCCAAAGTGCTAAAGCGGTCCTGTCAGAAGTACTGGCCAAACGAAATAAATAGTGCTCGCAGGGCTACCCTGCTGCAATGGAGATTCTCCCCGCGCGGCCAAGCCCAACTGCAGCATTTAGTTTTTACAAACTTAATAAGGTAATTTTATGAGTAAAAAAATTCTTCTCATTTCAGCCAGCCCCAGACAGCAGGGCAACTCCGATATACTCTGTGACGAATTCATCCGTGGAGCGAAAGAGTCCGGCCACAATGCGGAAAAAATCCGTCTGGCTGACCAAAATATAAACTACTGTACCGGATGCTGTTCCTGCATCAGCGGAAATGGGACATGTGCCCAACAGGACGACATGAATGAAATATATGGCAAAATTCTGTCTGCGGATGTTCTTGTCCTGGCCAGCCCGGTTTATTTCCGCAGCTTTAACGGCCAGATGAAAACTTTCATCGACAGGGTCTGCCCCATTTATTCCATGATAAGTAACAAAGACATCTACTTCATTATCTCCGCAGCAGGCGGTAAACTTCCCGTAGAAAGTACGGTCCAAAGCTTCCGGGTATTCACCGGATGTCTGCACGGGAATCAGGAAAAAGAAGTCATTGCCAGCACCGGCATCTGGGATGAGGGGGGCGTAAAGGGCTCTAAAGCATCCAAACAGGCCTACGAAGCAGGTCTGAAGGCATAAACCTACTACACTAATCTACTGTAATAAAATGGGGAAAACAATGTCAGACACCAACTTCACCGACGTTTTTGCACGTGGAGACGAAAACACCGCCTATGCTCAATACTTTGTAGGCCAAAGCTATCTCAACATTCTCACCACCGAAGGCCTTGTTGTTGCAAACGTGACCTTCGAACCCAAATGCAGGAACAACTGGCATATCCATCAGGCCAGCACAGGTGGCGGGCAGATCCTGCTGTGTACTGCCGGTCGCGGCTGGTATCAGGAATGGGAAAAGCCTGCCCGGGAACTCAACCCCGGAGATGTCGTCAACATACCTGCAGGCGTAAAACACTGGCACGGAGCAGCCAGGGACAGCTGGTTCTCTCATCTGGCGATTGAAGTTCCGGGTGAGGGTAAAAGCAATGAATGGCTGGAACCTGTTTCGGACGAAGACTACGAATCTCTCAGCTAACCACTAGTTACTCAGGCTTTAATCCAATCGGCAATCACCGGGCGGAGACATGAGATAAAGCAGAGCCCCACGCCGGGACATACTAGCAACAAGGACCGTGGCCCGCAGGAATGATACTCTTTGCAGCATCTTCGGGCCACGGCAATAGCAGGAAGACAATCATGAATATTGTAATAGGCCGAATTCTTCCCCTGTTGTTTCTGGGGTTGATATTTTGCGCTTTCATCCTTTTCAAAACAGTTCATGTTCAGGCGACTGAGAGAGCCATGGAATCTTCTAACGGACTTCCGTTGTCCGACATGCGCATACAAATAACATCAAATGGGAACGCTGCTTCCTTCCGGCTTTATGACACGGATGCGGCCAGGCAGCTTTACGGGCAATTGCCGTTATCGCTGGAATTAAGCAATTTTCGTGATGCACAATGGATGTTCTACCCACCCGAGAAACTGGATGTGACAGAGAGAGAAGCCTATCACGGTGGCAAGAAAGGCGAGCTCAGCTACTACGCACCATGGGGTGATGTCTTCATGCTCTACAAGGATTTCCATGCAGGCGATGAAATGCACAGGCTTGGCATCGGTTTAAGCGGGATAGACCAGATAGCCGGAATGTCGGGCAAGGCAGTCATTCAGAAAATCAATCCAGATGAATCAACAGGAGAAGCAGCCATGCAGATAAAGGTACACGCGGACGGACAGGAAATTGTATTTGAACTCAACGACAGTCAGGCAGCAAAAGACCTCTATGCCCAACTGCCGATGAAGATCAATGTGGAAAATTACAGCAGCAATGAAAAAATTTTTTATCCCCCCAAAAAGCTGGGAACCGGCAATACTCCACTGGTAAAATCAGCCAGAACCGGAACCCTCGCATACTATGCCCCCTGGGGGGATGTAGTAATGTTTTACGGCAGCTTCGGTTCTGCTTCAGGTTTGTATGAACTCGGAAATGCCGTTCAGGGCAGTGAACATATCAGAAAGCTGGCCGGAACAATCAAGATTGAAAAATAAGAAAACCAAATCCCGGCACTATTGGGACACGTAAAGAAGGCAAGGAAGAAACGCATGTCTGACAAGAAAGATACTGATTTTAACCGCCCCTTAGTTTTACTTGACCGCCGTGGCTTCCTTAAGGCTGGGGTTGCAATCGCAGCCGCCCCCCTTATTGCAGGAATGGGGGCCTATGTTCTGCCATCGGAAGCGCAAGCCGCAACCAATAAAACCTCCGGCAAAACAATACTCATAATCTCATCCAGCCCCAGAGCAAACAGTAACTCTGATGCCCTGAGCAATGAATTTATGCGCGGGGCTCAAGAGGCCGGCCATGTAGTTGAAAAGATCCGGTTATCTGAAAAGAAAATTAACTATTGCACCGGGTGTCTAGCCTGCATTGATGAACCGGGTTCATGTTCTCAACAGGATGATATGGACAAAATCCGCGAAAGAATGCTTGCTGCGGATACCATCGTCTTAGCTACTCCTGTATATTTTCATGTCATGAACGGTCAGATGAAAGTTTTCATTGATCGGGCATGTCCTATATATCCCCTACTTCGCGATAAGGATTTCTACTACGCGGTGTCCTGCGCCGGCGGAAATTCTCAAGTGGAAAGTTCCGTGAAAAACCTGAAAATCTTCACGAGAAGTTTCAGCGGGGCTAAGGAGAAAGGCATTATGTCCATTACCGGAGCGTGGGATGAGGGGGCGGCCCAGAAAAGTGCCGCTTTCAGGCAGGCCTATACGCTTGGGGTAAATTCCTGAACGAACCAAGCCGAATAGAATAATTCTTAAATTATCGCTTACACTAAAAAAGCCGCTCCTGTTTTATACCATATTTACAGTCTGACAGGAGCGGCTTTAATTCACGACTTTATTACTTAGTAAAGAACTTTATTACTTTCTCACAAGTTTGTGGACTGAAAATAAAGTTTGATAAAAAAATTACGCTTAAGCCGCATGTATTGGTCGGCAAATTTAATCGAAGTTACTTTTCCACTTTCGACCACTGCTTTCGCTGTAATTAGATGTAAAGCAAACGCCTGATTGAGGGGATTTTGTGTAGCGACAACGTAACAAAAGTCCTTCTTCAAGCTGTGGCTGGGCATCCCCGTTAATTATACCTTTCCATCAATGAGAATATGCTCGACGGTAAAAAAAGCTGAGGATGCTTTCAGATCTAGAAATCTAGCTTCATCCTCTATAAAAATTTTGCGAAGTTCTTGACCTTCTGGAGAATTTATGGCTGACAGAAAGTCTGCTTCCGACTGCCACCATATCTCACCAACGCCATCATATGGTTCTGACAATCCTCTGGATTTCTGGATATTTTTGTTTAATGGTGAATCGACGGTATGGCTTTGCACGTAACGAACTGCCTTATAGGTGTCTGCAAACTTCTTGAATAAGGGGCCATGATGGTTTAGCCAATAGTCATGAAACTCAGCCTGTGATAAAGACGGGTGACGCTTTGCGCACATAACAAATTTAATCATGAAATCCTCTTTTTTTGATGTCCAACAAGTAATTCAGCTGATCTGTATATCTCCCCGACATTTGCAGGAGAAGTTGCTCGGTTCCGGAACCGGTTCCGGCAAACAAAGCTTGTTTGGCACTCACCCGCATGTCACGTATAACACGCCAATACTACATAATACTCATCAAAAAAAATGAAATAATACGTCATAATCTAGTGTTATATTTTTCTGTATATCATCCTTAAAAAGAGAGCTTAATAGGTTGGGATACTCAGTTGTCCCGATATTGCTACGCTCTTTGCCCATTTCCTGCCTCGTCGGGATATAACGCCCAAGGAAGATCTTCGCCAGATGGCCGTCAGTCACCGACAGTGGCAGGCGTTTATTGATTCAGCTTAAGCCAGACCGGGACTGGCTGGTGTGACAAAGTAGAATTAAACTTTCTTTTTTGGGCTGCCCGCGACTACTATCTTAGCAAACGAAAAGAAAAGAGAGATCGTATTGCTATTCCACGTCAGGGTAAACCGGTTCGGGGCTCCAAAACAGGAGCCCCTTTAATGGCTGAATTTGATCTGCTCAGCAGAAGGTGGCCCATGGGTCATCTGGAATCTGAGCAACGGAGCAACAACCTTCAAAGCAATTTTGGAACAAATATGAATCCATTTCACCTTCATCCTGAACAGTCGGCTGAAAGACCTGCGTGAAGCAGGACTCATTCAGCGTGCAGAGGGCAAATACATCCTTACCCCTCTGGGGAAGAACTGTTTACCCTTCTTGAACCTTTTGGGAAATGATCCATGAAGTGGGCTCGAACCATGGAAAACCACAGGTACTTCAACAAGTCTTGCAGGCAACACAATGGGACGGAGTCTCTTCCTTTTCCCTTCTGCCAATTCAAGCTGCTTTTAAGAAGAGGTCGACGTTCGCAGCAAACAATCCAGGAAGGTGTCACTTTTCACCATAGGCTACAAAGATGCTGATTCTGGCTTGGCCACTTCCGCAGCTTGAGTCAGCGCAGCAATTCTCACTTGCACATGTTACCTGCACATTTTTCAGCCCTGCAGCGATGAGCCATGCTTCCACACGTGATCGTTTGAAACCCATCCAGCGATCATGCTGTTCTGTTAGCAATAACATGAACTCATGCTCATCTAGATCGGTAATTGCCAATTTCCCACCTGGTTTTAGTAGCCTCGCCATTTCTGAAATCGTTTTCGATGGATCCTCAACATGATGGAGATACATATTGGCAAATACATAATCTATACTTGCATCAGCAACAGGAAGATTTTCCGATTCCCCAATCCTGCAATCAAGCCCTTTATAATGGCCGAAACGTCGTTTGAGTACAGCAAGCATTTCTGAAGATTGGTCCACGGAAATCACCTCCAATCCTTTTTCCAAGAGCGCTTCTGTCAGGAATCCTGTTCCTGCACCAATGTCGGCTGCTGCACGCCCCTGCTGCACATTGACAAGCGAAAGGGCCTTTTCTCTCAGCGATTCGGAAAAGAAACCTGATCGCATGCTATCCCAGTTTTCTGCAACCTCGCTAAAGTATTCCTTACTTCCCATCCAATGCCTCCCTTCGTCTGAATTATGATGTATGAGTTTGTTCTCATTCCTGTTTTAATGACCAGAGCTCGCTTCCAGAAGGGGCAGCATTTCGTGGAGAAATTCTGAACTCAAGATGACAGCCCTTGAGCTCAACTCCTCACGGAGATGTGAGGGCTGGTCGCTATAAAAGCCTGCACCCTGCATACCAACAGAGGAAGTCAGGACTTGATGCGAAGGCTCAATACCATATTGTTCAGCAAGAATTTTCAGGGTAACAGCGGCGCAGTTAATAGTCTGTTGCCAATAGTAGTCCCTGACGCGCTGTCTGATCATCTTTTATCCATGAGCGGGTCTCCTTCCAAGAAATGTGTGGGGGTCAGCAAAGGCTCGAGATGGAAAATGAAACAACAACAGCCAGGCCAATCACGAGACAGATTTTAACTCTATCGACCCATTGTCTCAGCTGAGGTGGTAGGTCATTGATCTGAACATTCCGCAACAGGCCTCCTTCACTGGTGTCAACAGCTTGGGTGAGATAAATCAATATGGTGCCGATGGTGGTACTGTTCATGATATCCTCTCAATCTATGGTTACTTGTGGTACTGATGCATGCAAGGTATCCAGTTGCTGGTGAAAGGTAAAACCGTCTTTTCGGATAAGGGGATTCAGAAAATATGATCGCCCTTTGATGAAGTTTTGAGGTATGCTGGCAGCACACATTCCAAATCTTTTCCAGTTACTTTGAAGGCATGAAACATGGAACTCTATCAACTGAAATCATTTGCAGTGGTGGCGGATGAAGGGAATCTGACAAGGGCGTCAAAACGCCTGCATACCAGTCAGCCTGCGGTAAGCGCCCATATAAAGGCCTTAGAGGATGAGCTGGGGGTAAGCTTGTTTATCCGCACCCCAAAGGGGATGGTACTCACCGCCGATGGTGAAAAATTGCGCTCACATGCCGAAAGGGTCCTGAACTCTGTTGCCGAGATGGAGCGGGAGGCTGGTCAAATGCGCGGCGTACTCAGTGGTATCCTGCGGATCGGTATCAATGCTGAACCTGAGCTGCTGCAGGTTGCCAAGTTGTTTGCAGAGATGAGAACCTACCACCCTGATCTCCATATTCATCTTATTCAGGCTATGACCGCAGAAGTATTGGATAAACTGGAATCGGACGAGCTGGATGCAGCCTTCATGTATGGAGAGATAGAGTCCGAGAGGATATTTTTCACCGAACTGCGGCAGTTGGAGATTGTGGTTGCAGGGGCAGGTCACCTGAAGGCTGAGCTCGAAGCGGCTTCGGCGGTGGAGCTTGGAAATTATCCATGGATCATAACTCCGCCGGATTGCCCATTTTACAAGGTCAGTTCACGGTTTTTCCAGTTTCACGGTTTTGAGCCGCAACATGCTGCGCTGATTGATGATGAGTCTGTTATAAGAGTGATGGTCAAGAACGGAATAGGACTTTCCCTGCTGCTCAGGCAGGATGCCGTTGGGGGAGCTTCGGAGGAACATCTTGCCATCTGGGACAAGGAGGCGCTCCACCTGCAGCTTTCCATTGGCTGCCTCCAGCGGCGTAAAGCGGAACCCATGTTACAGACCCTCTTTTCCATTCTTTCTCAAATATGGCAGCCAAGCTAATGGTTCCTGCATTGTGAAGGCTACTGTTCCGAGAATCTCTGTTTTTCTAACTTCTAGCGACATAAAATGAATCTGAGAGAAGACATTCTTCATGCGAGGGAGAGTCTTCACCTCCCAAGAAAATTGACTTTCTAACTCGAACCCTTCCAATTCATGCAATCAAAGATTCGAGGTGGCAAGGTTTAACGGCAGCTGCATACCCTGGCTTGATCTGTTTGCAAGATGGTCGGACTGCCAATTGTAGCTCACCAAAGACGACTCTGCTCTCAATCTTTGAGAGAATCGTCCTCAAGAACTGAAGTAATGGGATGGACCCGCCCGTACATAAACTCTTTGGCTTTTTCACAGCGGTAAGCATAAACTGCCACTAAGCTTGTACGTAACGTTCAAACTCAAACGTAAGGAACGGGTCCAATGAAAAATATTAGTACCATCGGCATTGATTTGGCAAAAAATGTTTTTCAACTTCATGGAGTAGATTCTGCGGGAAAGGTTGTTTTGAAAAAAAGGCTTACTCGGCGAAATATTCTACCATATTTCGCGAATTTAAAACCTTGTCTAATTGGCATTGAAGCTTGTTGTGGATCTCATTTTTGGGCTCGTGAATTAGAACAACTCGGACATGATGTTCATCAAATGCCACCGCAGTATGTAAAGGCCTACGTCAAGACAAACAAAAACGACGCAAATGATGCTGAAGCCGTTTGTGAAGCTGTATCTAGACCCAACATGAGATTTGTCCCGACAAAAAGCAAAGAACAACTGAGTCTTCAAGCTTTGCATCGCATAAGAGAACGGTTGGTCAGAAACAGGACAAGTTTATGCAACCAGATCAGAGGACTTCTGCTGGAATCTGGAATTTCTGTTTCTCAAGGCATATCCAAAATACGCAATATGCTACCGATTCTTTTTGAAGACTTGTCTAACCAGTTAACAATAATTGAAAGAAATTATCTTTCTGACCTTTACACTGAGTTAGTCGATTTGGATGGCAAAATTATCAACATTGAAAAACAACTTCAGAATTTATCCAGACTGTCTACTGAATGCCAAAAATTACAGAACATTCCAGGCATTGGTCTATTGACAGCAACAGCTTTAGTTTCTGCTATCGGCGATGTGCATACTTTCAAAAATGGAAGACAGTTTGCCGCATGGATCGGTTTAACACCACGCCAACATTCTTCTGGAGGAAAAGATAGATTGATGGGTATCAGTAAACGAGGCAACAGCTATCTTAGAAAATTACTAATTCATGGGGCCAGAAGCGTTGTTTATCGATGTAGGAATAAGGATGATCAGCGCAGTAAATGGCTTGCAGCGGTTGAGAATAGGCGAGGAACAATGAAAGCAACTGTAGCTCAAGCAAATAAAACCGCACGTATTATCTGGGCTGTGCTAAAGAAAAATGAAGTATATTGTCAGGTTGCATAGTTTACTAAGAATTCTCCTAAAAGATGCACAAGAAATATTTGAGGGCAAACAGGTCAGACCGGCTTTTGAAAAACCTGATATAGGGCAAGGCCTACATGGCCGATGAAGTGATAAGGATCGAAAGCGCGGATTCCCATCAAGGCCAGAGCAGAAAAATGCTTATAAATAGGCCGGATATATGACTGCATCTGACTTTTGATTTGTCTAAAAGTATTACTTGCCATCTGGGCGGGTCCATATATGCCCTATAGATGACGGACAGTCTCCGAGAGGTTAAGGTCAGCTCATGGAGACGCACTCATGAGTAACCGAAAGTATTCAGATGAATTTAAGAAGTCTGCCGCTAAGCTTGTTACTGAGCTTGGCTATTCATATAACGAAGCTGCGGAACAGCTTGGATGTAGCTCCTGGTCAATTCGACAATGGGCTAAAAAATATGGCAAAATTAAAGATGTTCCACCGGGATTCGAGCATATTTCTGCAGCGGATGAGATGAAAAAGATTCGTGAAGAAAACGCCAGACTTCGCATGGAGAATGAAATCTTAAAAAAGGCAGCGGCGTACTTTGCCAAGGAGTCCCTATAAAGTACGCTTGGATCTCAAAACAAGAGGGGCTCTATCCAGTCATTTTGTTGTGCCGAGTTTTGTCCGTTAGTAGAAGTGGTTACTATGACTGGCAAAAAAGGCTGCCAAGTGAGCAGCAGAAACGGCGGGAAACGATTCGCCAAGCTGCCAGCGATTCTTACCAAGGTAGTGGCGGAGTTTATGGATACCGAAAAGTACATGAGGACGTAATCGAAGCAGTCGGTTTCTATTGCTGCCCGGAAACCGTAAGGCGCGTCCTCGCTGCTGAAGGGATGAAGTCTCAAACAGTGCGCAAACATCGTTACCCGAAAACGAAACGGGATGATTCTTTTGCACCGAACCTGTTGTCGCGGGACTTCACAGCCAGTGCTCCAAATCAGAAATGGGTATCGGACATTACGTACATCCCCACAGGTGAGGGGTGGTTATATCTGGCAATCGTGCAGGATATCTTTTCGAGAAAGATAGTCGGCTGGTCCATGTCCAACCGAGTTGACGCAGACCTGGCGTGTAACGCACTGGACATGGCAATCAACAACCGCAGTCCTACGGGAGAGGTGCTATTTCACTCAGACCGAGGGAGTCAGTATACCAGTTCCTCCTTTTCATCGGCTCTTCACAGGCACGGCTGTGTAACCAGTATGAGTCGTCGAGGAAACTGTTGGGACAATGCTGTAGCAGAGAACTTTTTTAGCAAGCTGAAGAGAGAGCGGGTAAACCGCACAATCTATAAAACTCGGGAACAGGCAAGGCAGGATATCTTCATCTACCTTGAAATTTTCTACAATAGGAAGCGCAGACATGCCGGGATCGGCTATGTCTCGCCCGAACGATATGAACAGGAATTTTACCGTAAACCAAAACTAGCTGCTTAACCTAAAATGGACTGTCCGTTTTTTGTGTAGCATTTCAAACCACGGTTTGTAGTCCGCTCCAGAACCTCTCCCTCGCCCTTCATCTAAAAATTTCTGTATCTTCCTCTCGTCAAATGAATACTTTTTCCTACCCATAAAAAAGCCTTCCTTTTGGATATGATTTTCATCATACCAAAGGAAGGCGGTTTTTATCAAACTAATTTCAAATTTATCAAACTAATTTTCATTTTATCAAACTTTATTTTCAGTCCACAAGCCTGTGGGAGAGTAATAAAGTTGTATACTGAACGATTTTTAAAGCCCTATTCTCTGTGGGCTCAATTCCAGCATTTAAAAATAAAGTTGTATACTGGCTTGAGTCCACCTTGGAGAGGTCGGTCTTTTTTGAGTAATAAAGTTGTATACTAAAAGCATCCCAACAACTAATTTATCATGTTTAACACAATCATGAAAATGTAATTTACATTGAAATATAATTAAAAAACAGAAATAAACATGTACATATCAATTAAAAAAATGTATGCAACCCTATATATGAGACATTCAGAATTTATGAGCGAACTTCATAAGATGAAATTAACACGAAAAGAGTTTGCAGAACTCGCAGAAATCCCACTGCCTACGGTTATAGGCTGGGGGGCAACGCGCAAAAACAAAACCGTAAAAAAAGTCCCTGACTGGGTTCAACCTTTTCTAAATTTACAAAAGGAAGTGACCGAACTCAGAATAACTCTTAATCGTGTCTTAACCAGCTTACCGACCAAGTAGGTCGGGCAGGCTTCAACTAATCTTATAGAAGTGGCTCATAACTGCATTATGCTTAACGAAAACCGTAAATCAGCAAGTGGTACTTGGAAGGAATTAGAAAGGTTGTCCTATGGCAAAAAACAATCGTAAAATGGCTTACTTGCCAGAAAATGCTCTCAACGCAATATGCCCTTACTTTACAATGTTTCCTCTCGAGTACCCACTTAAAAAATTAAAAAACCACAGAAAGGAACAACCTGTTATAATGGATCCATTCTGCGGTCGTGGCACAACACTATTTGCTGCCCGAAAATTAAAAATGAAAGCGTGGGGAATTGATACGTCTCCTATTGCCGTAGCCATTGCAAAAGCAAAATTGGCACAATGCTTAAAAAACAATGCCATCAACCTAGCTAGACTGTTGGTTGAATCAATTACCCCTAAAAATATCCCTGAGACTCCTTTTTTTAAACTCGCTTATCACGAAGACACACTCAAAGAGATTTGCGCTCTTAGAGAAGGACTCCTTAATCTTGAGCAGGAGACAGATGAATCAATTATACTGAAAGCGGCCATTCTTGGATGTTTACACGGCCCACTATCAAAAACTGCTGAAAATGCCGGATACTTTTCTAATCAAATGCCTCGTACATATGCCTCGAAACCTGACTATGCTGTCCGTTTTTGGAACCAACGAGAACTCAGCCCAAGAAAAATATCCACAATTGAAGTCATAAAGAGGAAAATTAAAAGACTTACGGGATTGGAAGACGGAGAGAAGAACACCCCTGCCCAAGTCATTGAGGGCGATGCGCAAGAACTAAAAACTCTCCCAGAAGGATGTAAAGATTTCTCGATAGTGGTTACGTCTCCACCATATTATGGAATGAAAACGTATGTTCAAGACCAGTGGCTTAGAAATTGGTTTTTAGGTGGAACCCCATATGTAGACTATAATATTAAGCCGCAACTTAATCATGGAGGTCAAGAGGCCTTCGCTCAATCATTAGGGAAAGTATGGGACAACATGGCACAAAGCCATTCAGAATCATTACATATGTACGTACGCTTTGGGGTCATTCCATCTGCGACCGTTGACCCTAAAGTTTTATTTAGGTCCTCACTAGCTGCTTCTAAGTGTAACTGGAAACTGGTATCAACTCGCTCTGCCAAAACAGCAGCCGAAGGCAAGCGCCAAGCCGGCCAAATGAAGGCAGGATCAACAGCAGCCGTTGAATATGACTTCCACGTAAAACGACTTTGAGATTTAGTTCTACCCTATCTAAACCGCAACGTGGCCTGCCTGATCTCAGCACCATCGAGAATATTTCCATCTACCGATTTATTGCAAAATTCATCAACATAACCCTTTAAAGCAAAAGCTGTTTCGAGAGCCTTTTTGTCTTGAGGCACATGCCCTGCCAATGTTGTCGGCATTATCACAATACACTTTGCCATAGCTCGTGAAACAGCAACGTTTGTGCGTTCCAACTGCATTAAAAAGGCCTCTTCACCAGAAATAAGATCAGCATCAGCAACACCAAAAGTTACTAGAATTGTATGACGCTCTCCTCCTTGAAATTTTTCAACTGTGTCGACAGCATCATCGATCAAATCCTGTTCTGCGGGAAATAACTTTTTAAGCTCACGAACAACTAGGGCCCTCTGGGCTCGGTGAGGTGTAACTATGCCCACACTTTTTCCCCAAAACTCTTCTGGAGTAGGAGCGGAATGACCAGAGACACCCAGACCTTCAAGCTTTGCACTCACAGTACTCCGAAGACTCCACACTAAACCACTCACAATACGGGCTTCAAACATATTACTTTGAGATGAAAGATCGTCCTCATGAAGTAAGGTCAAAACTTTTTTTTCAGGCACTAACATTTCACCCCAAAGAGGAGACCAAGGAAGGTTAGATGAAATAAATTTAGTTTGATCCGGGAGAGGCGAAATAAGTTTGACTGATGTATTAGGATAAAATGCTTTTAAAGACGACAAATATCCAATTGTCTTCGCGTAATCGACAATATCACTTGCAGACCGATAATTAACACTAAGTGCTGAAACATTAATCTTTCCACCAAAGTCACGCTGAAGCAGATAGTTTTGGATGCTTTCTACCAAATATTCGGCCCCCTTCGGAGGCTCAAGGTTTTGAATAGGTGGCATTTGCATATGGTCCCCAGCAACAATAAGCTGTCCACCTGTTTTCAAAGTAGCTAACGGAGACAAACTATTCGTCAATTTAATTTGTGAACTTTCATCCAATATCACAACATCAAAAATGCTTGCTACTTTATTATTTGAAGACCATTCCGCCAATTTATATGCTTGCATGCAGCCAGTAGCCACAATTGTGACCTTAGACGGATCTTGCAATGCAGACAAACAAGAAGCAGTCGTTGCTCCCTTTGGTTTAAGATTAAATGAACGGAGATTTAAATGTGAATTAGTATTCACAAACTGTGTAGGAATTCGACTTGACGAGTATCCAACATATACATCTGAACTACATACAGGAGTCTTATCCAGTTCACTAATAACGCGCCCAATAAGCTCTTCAATAGCTTTATATGTTTGAGCTGACACTAAAATATTTATCCCACGACCTTCAGCATTAGCATTCCAAACAGCACCATGAATATAAGAAGTAAGAGTTTTTGTTTTACCAGTACCAGGGGGCCCCCAAATAATCGTTAACGCTTTTTCTGCAGCACTCTTAACTGCTGCGGTTTGACTTGAATCAAGCCCATGCTGCATTTCAGCATAATCTGCAATTTTTTGGGCTGAAGCAACTGACACTGTTGATGTATTATGAAGATTATATGCATCCCATAATACATAAGCAGCTGGAACAATATTACTTTTTCCAGGCTTAGGGATCTTACTCTTGGCCATTGCCACTGCTGCGTTTGGGTCTGCAACCGCTATTGGTGGATTTCCAACCTCTTGCAATATTGCCCTACTTATTTCCGCCCAATTAAATGTAGACTTTCCTTTTGTCACAAAAATATCATTAAGAAGAGAGACGGAACTATTCGTTACGAGATAATCAAAAAACGAACTCTCTTTCCAATTTCCAATATGAAGCCTTGCCTTCCTGTTATTTCTATCAAACGAACGCAACTCCGCAGTCAACGAGGACCAAAGTGGCATGTTAAGCAAGTTAGGATCACCCGAGAACTGCGAACATCCTGATTTTAAGATGCTATTGGCACTATTTAAAGGAAGTCCCGGCAACAGATCCGAACCAAGGGCTAAGTATCCTTGATCGTCTTCCATCTTTGCTTCTAAGGAACCAGGAAGCACGTCAAAAACATACTCACCAGGAATATTCGTAGGTTTGCCGTTCGTCATACGAATGGCCTCATACTCCGCTTCTAAAGAAATTCCATCCAAAGCTAATCGGATATGGCTATCAAGTTTTCCTGTTTGATATTCCAGTTCATCCCACCAGACCCACATTTTCCCATCGAAACTAACATTGCGAGCTCCCTGCGGAATAGACAAACTCAGTTTTGGGGCATTCGCTTTCAAGTTGCCACGAAAATCTTCCCGCAAACGCGAGACAACACTGCTTAATGCTCGGCTCTGTTTTATCAAAGCTTCGTTGAAATCTGAAATTACTGTGTTGCGGGGAATGGCTTTGCTTCCACGTCGAATAATTGTAGCTCCACTCCATATCTCATAGATACGTTCTCGCGGAATCCCATTCGTTAAAAATTCCCTAAAATATGAATCGCGTACAACAACAGGATATGTACCTGAATAATAAATTTCTGAAGTATCGAACAATGTTATTACGTGTGGGGTTGGAGCAAAAACAACTCGCCGGACAATCTCATCGGCAAAAAAGACACAAGGGCTTGTCGCTCCATCTTTTTCAAGTATTTCATCGGCAGGAAATAGCCATGCTAGAGCTTTTGTTTTTCGACTAGCAAGCGAAAGAACCCTAGGCAGATGCCGCCCCATTGCGGCACACAATTCTTCAAATTGCCTTCTTTCCCAAAATGCTACCTGAGCTGTTAACCCGTTTTTCCCATTCTGCTGAACGTATTGTTCACCTTGCTCTATAATATCAGATAAGTGAGACAGAAAGCCTTCTAATACATCCCACTCATCATCAAGACTTTTTTGATCCACAATGAACCCTTGAGCTCTAAAAGGCTTTGGGCTTAATCCCTTAGTATAAGTTGTGGCTACTCCGACTACTGACAGTCCAGTCAGGATGCCGGCACTTGGATCAAAGTTAACAGCTATAGAAATATGTAACTGGGGCCATGGCGCAAGAGCAGCGAGAACTGCAGAAGTATCAATATCCAATGATGAATTTTCAATCGCTTGTGCCCGAGCAGGTATTTTGGCCGCCTCTTTTTTTAAATGGCTATGTTCTTGATAAACACAATTTGACGGAGTTGACTGTGCAGCGAGGGACACTGTGCAAATTAAATTATTCTCTAATGTTTTCCTTGCCCCCCTTGTCATTCCTGGAATTCTACATAAATGTCCTAACTGTTCTGCTGCGGTATAACAGTAATGATCAGGAAATGAAGTAATCTTATTTTTGTCACTAGGATTAGCCCATTTTTCATGCCCCAACCAATCACAAGCACTACACCGACCATCAACATGCCATTCCAGATCGCCCCACCCGCTTGAAGACGCATCTCCTTTTTTTATCACACGGGGCAAATCTTCTCTAAAAAAATGGAGAACAGTTGGAAGATAAAACCGCAAATTAGCATCTTCGCAATCTGCCAATAGAGACTCAACTAACTCGTTAACGGATAGGGAAGGAGTGGTAGAAAGTGCTTTTTCAAAATCAGATTGCCCCTGTTTGAAACGAGTCCAAAGGTAATTTTTTGATGTAACGTAGTAAGTTGCATCTAACCCATTAAATGCTAGCCAATTTGCTAAACACAGCGCATAAAGAGCGATCTCTGCGCTGTAGCTTGGATTGGCCTCACTTGTATGCTTAATATCAATAACCGTTAAACTTAGACGTGAATCTTGTGCAAGATCAATTGGCATACGGCTACCATCTGGACGAACTTCTTCATCTCCTTGCATTGCTGCACGGACCAAAACAATATCAGGAATTAATCCATCAAGCTGCGGCAGCAGTTGTATATCACCATTATCAACACCAATCCTGCCCATCATTGATGATTGATATTCTTTTGTTAAAAAATGACCTTGCAATATAAATGAAGGCGTGCATTTTACTTGGGCTAAAAAATTACCCAACTCCCCCTTTCCAACTTTTCCATTTCTATACGACTGACATAAAATATTCCTTTGGAAAGCTTGGAAAAGCTTAACATGTTGTTCGTCTTCGAAGTCTCGTCCAGCAGATTCAAGAACTCCAATTCCTGGCCGAGCCTGTAGTGGTTCCGGCATATTATGGGACGCAAGGTCCTTATCCTTATGCAAAGAAAGAAAAAGTTCACGATCACACTTTGTCCGCAAAAACATAGACAGAATACTTTTCGAAAGACGTTTGGGGGCAGGCATTTTTACTCTCAATGTTCAAATGTGAAAACAAAAATCAAAACAGGAACTTATCAAAATAAATAAGTCAACTCAACGTTGCTTATCGCCAGCTTAATAGCCAATTATTCCCATTCCATAGGGCATAATAATCCGAGAATGACTATAAAGAGCATCAGCAATAGCAACAGCCTTCTGATAGTCACGCGTGACATTACTTTTCCCATACCGATATTCAAGTGGAACTGCGACTATAAGAAACTCAAGATCTACCATGACTAGTGCTTGAACAATGTCTCTATATAAAGCATTTCCACCCAAGGCTCGGGCCGCTTCAATCTCAAGCCCAATATTCCTAATTTCATGATAGGCATCTATCTCATATTGAAGAGAAGGTTCTGAATTCTCACCAAAAAAGACAGGGCGCTTGACTTTTTGACAACTTTTTTTCCCACTCTCAACACTGAAACCAATTTGTTCCAAATCTTCTCGAAGGACTTTTAATACTTCATCACTTTTTAAGTTTTTTGCTGAAGACTTTGTAGAAACGAATATCTCATGCTGCTTGAATACATTAACAACCTCTCCCAAAAAAGATGGAGCGGGCTCTGTTCTCGGAAATGAAGTAAATCTTATATCTGTCATTAGCCAACCTTTTCCTATAGAACTTATCAAACTGAGTCTTTCGCAACACTTAAATGATATTTAAAAAAACAACACTCCCGAATTTCAATATTCGTTTAATATATTATTACCTCTGAATACTCCTTACAGAGACTCCCGCATCTATGAGCACTTCATACAACCCACCGACAAGATTCCTACGGTCTCCTCTATGAGTGGTAAAAACAATCCTCTGCTTCGCTCTTGAAAACGCGACAAAAAATGCAGATTGAGCTTCTTCGGGATCACGTTGAAAACTCCACCATGACCTATCTTCAAGTGAAAGAAAGAAAACCGTATGAAATTCCAAACCCTTACACTTATGTATCGTCATAACAGGAATAGAATTTTTACCTTCAAATGAATCAAGCAATTCATCCCATGATTGAGAGTCTGTTACATATTCAAATAAATGACTAGAAAGATTCTCTTTTAATTCATCGAACCACTCTCCATGTCGATATGCAGGATAAGCAGACTTAATACTTGGTTCCTCAAAATATCCAACAATCGAGGACAGTAAAGAATCTATCTCTTCTTTCTGGTCAGGAATAGCTAGATAACTACTCTTCAATTCATCTAAAAACTGATCTAATGACTCATGTAAGTGATTAACACCATTCTCATCGTCATCAACCCCGCGTAGAAACGCCAACAAACCTGAAAGTTCTGCCCACAAATGCTGATAAGACTCCGCCCCGAAGGCCAAGCGCAAACTAAGTAATACAAGTTTTGTAAAAGGTTCTGTCAACAAATCCTGTATCTGAGACTCATCTCGAACGGATAGATCAACTTCTCTAAAAGCCCTATCTAATTCAGGTACATAGTCAGCAACTAGCTGCTTTGCGAGAATAGCAAAATCACGAGGGTTCAAATCATGTTCCTCAATCATTTCACTGATTAAATCTGCCAAGTATTCAGCCTCATGCGCAGCATCTTCAAACTCAAAAATAGAACAAACATCTCCCTCAACAGCAGTATCTTGCATGGCTTCTGTCTCGTTAGGACTAGGATCAACAATAGCGGAAATTGCATCTTGAATCCTAACCAGATCAGGGGAAGATCTGTAGTTCCTAATTAACGGGACATTTGTTCCATTAAATTTGTTTTGAAACAGACCAAAAGGATCATCTAACGCCATTGCCCAACGCATTATTTGCTGTTTGTGATCACCAACTGCCGTTAAAACAGAGTTTGCACTGGCAAAGGCAGTCTCAACCAAATCAAATTGGACATGCGTTGTGTCTTGAAACTCATCCAGAAAGACAAATTGATATGTCTGCTGCAGGACTCTGAGCAACTGCGGATTATATCTCAATATTAATTCAGCAAGCCGCCCAATCATTGGAAAAGTAAGCCTACTTACCCCACCGGTGTTAATTGAATTTTCCCACCACTTACTCGAAGCCCAACTTAACTCATCAGTTACTTCTAGCCCATCTTGAGGCAACTTTTCTCCAAGTAAATCATGCTTGTAAAATTCTTCCCAGTTACGTCCCTGGAGAGTATTGATATGTCCGATATAATTTGGAATATTCGCACCAGTAAGAAATTCCGACCACTGTCTTCTAGTATAGTTAACTATTTTATACGGCAGACTAGGACGCCATACTTCTGGCAAAGCTAAATAGAACCGGTCAAGGATACTCTTTGAAAAAGCATCAAACGTATATGAATCAAAACGCGAAGCATCTTGAATCGAAGTCCTCATTTTGACTCGCTCAGCTAGATTTCGCGCTGCATCCTTTTTGAAACTAATTGCCAAAATTCGCTTTGGATTCAGACATATCCCTGTCTGCAATAAATAGCATGCTCTCTGAGCCAGCAACTCCGTTTTACCTGCTCCTGGACCTGCTATAACAAATTTATTTGTGTCTGATTTGACAACTTCAAAAGCGTTTGGCTCTAGGCTATCTACATCTATTGGTCTCCAATCTTCTAGAGAAACATATGCCATATTATTCCTCACTCTCTGTGAAGTAATGGGATGGACCCGCCCGTACATAAACTCTTTGGCTTTTTCACAGCGGTAAGCATAAACTGCCACTAAGCTTGTACGTAACGTTCAAACTCAAACGTAAGGAACGGGTCCAATGAAAAATATTAGTACCATCGGCATTGATTTGGCAAAAAATGTTTTTCAACTTCATGGAGTAGATTCTGCGGGAAAGGTTGTTTTGAAAAAAAGGCTTACTCGGCGAAATATTCTACCATATTTCGCGAATTTAAAACCTTGTCTAATTGGCATTGAAGCTTGTTGTGGATCTCATTTTTGGGCTCGTGAATTAGAACAACTCGGACATGATGTTCATCAAATGCCACCGCAGTATGTAAAGGCCTACGTCAAGACAAACAAAAACGACGCAAATGATGCTGAAGCCGTTTGTGAAGCTGTATCTAGACCCAACATGAGATTTGTCCCGACAAAAAGCAAAGAACAACTGAGTCTTCAAGCTTTGCATCGCATAAGAGAACGGTTGGTCAGAAACAGGACAAGTTTATGCAACCAGATCAGAGGACTTCTGCTGGAATCTGGAATTTCTGTTTCTCAAGGCATATCCAAAATACGCAATATGCTACCGATTCTTTTTGAAGACTTGTCTAACCAGTTAACAATAATTGAAAGAAATTATCTTTCTGACCTTTACACTGAGTTAGTCGATTTGGATGGCAAAATTATCAACATTGAAAAACAACTTCAGAATTTATCCAGACTGTCTACTGAATGCCAAAAATTACAGAACATTCCAGGCATTGGTCTATTGACAGCAACAGCTTTAGTTTCTGCTATCGGCGATGTGCATACTTTCAAAAATGGAAGACAGTTTGCCGCATGGATCGGTTTAACACCACGCCAACATTCTTCTGGAGGAAAAGATAGATTGATGGGTATCAGTAAACGAGGCAACAGCTATCTTAGAAAATTACTAATTCATGGGGCCAGAAGCGTTGTTTATCGATGTAGGAATAAGGATGATCAGCGCAGTAAATGGCTTGCAGCGGTTGAGAATAGGCGAGGAACAATGAAAGCAACTGTAGCTCAAGCAAATAAAACCGCACGTATTATCTGGGCTGTGCTAAAGAAAAATGAAGTATATTGTCAGGTTGCATAGTTTACTAAGAATTCTCCTAAAAGATGCACAAGAAATATTTGAGGGCAAACAGGTCAGACCGGCTTTTGAAAAACCTGATATAGGGCAAGGCCTACATGGCCGATGAAGTGATAAGGATCGAAAGCGCGGATTCCCATCAAGGCCAGAGCAGAAAAATGCTTATAAATAGGCCGGATATATGACTGCATCTGACTTTTGATTTGTCTAAAAGTATTACTTGCCATCTGGGCGGGTCCATATATGCCCTATAGATGACGGACAGTCTCCGAGAGGTTAAGGTCAGCTCATGGAGACGCACTCATGAGTAACCGAAAGTATTCAGATGAATTTAAGAAGTCTGCCGCTAAGCTTGTTACTGAGCTTGGCTATTCATATAACGAAGCTGCGGAACAGCTTGGATGTAGCTCCTGGTCAATTCGACAATGGGCTAAAAAATATGGCAAAATTAAAGATGTTCCACCGGGATTCGAGCATATTTCTGCAGCGGATGAGATGAAAAAGATTCGTGAAGAAAACGCCAGACTTCGCATGGAGAATGAAATCTTAAAAAAGGCAGCGGCGTACTTTGCCAAGGAGTCCCTATAAAGTACGCTTGGATCTCAAAACAAGAGGGGCTCTATCCAGTCATTTTGTTGTGCCGAGTTTTGTCCGTTAGTAGAAGTGGTTACTATGACTGGCAAAAAAGGCTGCCAAGTGAGCAGCAGAAACGGCGGGAAACGATTCGCCAAGCTGCCAGCGATTCTTACCAAGGTAGTGGCGGAGTTTATGGATACCGAAAAGTACATGAGGACGTAATCGAAGCAGTCGGTTTCTATTGCTGCCCGGAAACCGTAAGGCGCGTCCTCGCTGCTGAAGGGATGAAGTCTCAAACAGTGCGCAAACATCGTTACCCGAAAACGAAACGGGATGATTCTTTTGCACCGAACCTGTTGTCGCGGGACTTCACAGCCAGTGCTCCAAATCAGAAATGGGTATCGGACATTACGTACATCCCCACAGGTGAGGGGTGGTTATATCTGGCAATCGTGCAGGATATCTTTTCGAGAAAGATAGTCGACTGGTCCATGTCCAACCGAGTTGACGCAGACCTGGCGTGTAACGCACTGGACATGGCAATCAACAACCGCAGTCCTACGGGAGAGGTGCTATTTCACTCAGACCGAGGGAGTCAGTATACCAGTTCCTCCTTTTCATCGGCTCTTCACAGGCACGGCTGTGTAACCAGTATGAGTCGTCGAGGAAACTGTTGGGACAATGCTGTAGCAGAGAACTTTTTTAGCAAGCTGAAGAGAGAGCGGGTAAACCGCACAATCTATAAAACTCGGGAACAGGCAAGGCAGGATATCTTCATCTACCTTGAAATTTTCTACAATAGGAAGCGCAGACATGCCGGGATCGGCTATGTCTCGCCCGAACGATATGAACAGGAATTTTACCGTAAACCAAAACTAGCTGCTTAACCTAAAATGGACTGTCCGTTTTTTGTGTAGCATTTCATTCCTATCTAGTCATACGCCAACATCCGGCACAAGTTGCTCCCTGAGCAATTATTATTTGCGAAACTAACTAGCAGCAATTATCACCATTGAATGTAATATAAAAAAGCCCACGAGTTCTTAACCAAACCGTGGACTTTTTATTATTCTGTAAACGTTACATCAATTTGATTTTTTAAAAATTCTAAATACAATAAAAACCTCTGCAAGGGTTTCCATTAGTGGTATTTTTGCAGATTTATCACGCCCTAAACATTCAATAGTCTGATTAAATGCTTTATGAACGTACCATGTTTTAAGAGCTGGCTCCTGTGAATGCAGCTTATACGAAGCATTTAGCAATACATCAGTGGCAAGTGATTTATCATTATACATCGATTCATACAGTGACATTTCAATCTGAATCCACTTCTTTCTCATCTCACTGTGCATTTTAGATTTTTCGTTATACCCACACCCAAGCACAACTGAGTTTAAAAGAACAACCGAAAATGAACTAATGGAAACAATTAACGTTTTCCATTCCATTGGCAGTAAATCCAACAATGTCACAAAACTAAGACTTGTAAGCAACAGCGTCCCTACCGATGTGATATTAATAAACATCGAATATTTACGCTCAAGTGCTGCATGATACAAAGAACTAAGCTTTGCTTCAAACAATAAATCATTAATACTTTTTTTATTACTCATATCAAGTTGGAAATTGAAGCTGACAATTAAGCCAGCCCCAATCCTAATTAATGATTTAAAATGCTAGTTCTATTTGCATTCAAATATATTCTTCCATTTTCTATGCTTACATCTCTTTCTGTTTCTTTATTAGTGAAAAAGCACAACTCAACATCAAATTCTAAACTTCTATACTCGTTTTTATGTAATAATTTAGATTTAGTTGCCATAATCCAATAGCTACTATGATGTAGAGATTGAGAGCTATCTATTAATTCTAATAAAACATTTATATCTTTTACATTACTTTTCTTTAATTCGAATGTTTTCAACAAAGAGTCGCTACAAAAAACATCTTCTATATTTTCATCTAATTGAGGATAAGAAATAGTCTCTTCTAAATATTCATTTAACTGTACATTCAATTCTACGAAACTATTAACCCTCTTCAAATCCATCTTTTCAGGAACTTTCAAAAGGCGAGAGCTTGCTTTTGGAGGTGCAGGAGGAATAGGCCTAGGAGAAAGGACTAAAATTGTTTCATTGTACGGTAGATCAAAGGAAACTTGCTTCCCTAGTTTCGGTGCAGTATGTTTTGTGTATGTATCGCAGCCTGACATGTTGCCCTCGTTTGCCGATTAAAAATATTCGCAATGATGACACTTAAGTACTTATCTGTATACAAATTGTCAAACATAAATTCCAGCCTAGATTCTCTACGCAAAACATCTCCTTACCCGTCCATAACACTGTCCCTCATCACAATGGCTTTTCGGTCACTTCCATATCCACCACCGCAAACACGATATGGACTACCAATGGCTCTAGCAATCCCCATGGAAGATGGAAAAGGTGGCCCGACTCTAATCTCAAAGTTGAAATACAACTAAATTCTATTTCCTAAAATCCTAGTAACTCCTGGATTCGTACATAAAATCGTGCAGCCCAACCCTCAATCGTATCAGGAAGCAATAATCCTCTATGTCCCCCGGCTGATTGTGGATGTTTGATACCAATATGTCTGCCAGAACCGCAGATATGGGTTAAAATCGATGACGGCCAAACGAGTGAACTCCGAACGAGTCCAAACATAATTTTGTTCAAATCATCGTCCCAAGTCGAATAGGTACGAGGCAATAAGACTTTTGTAGAAAGAGCCTTCACTGCATCTGAAGTGTCCACCTCAAGCAAAGTCACGAACTTTCCCTCAATCTGTAAATCAATAACAGCCATACACCTTGGGTTGCCGTCAGTCGAAAGACGATGCTTTGAACAGTTCGAAATCGGCGGTAATTTATGAATTACTTTCGACTCCATTTCACATCCGTCATAGCTTGCCATGACTTTGACCATATCCAAAAAACAGCTAAATTTGTTTTCAAACAAATGTGCATTTTCAGTAAGATCATGAGTAATATTCCAGTCAGCGCCAGCACGGCCAGGCCCTGCCGTGGGTTCTTCAGCGCTAACATCAATAAAATGAGATTCACCTTCGCCTTCATCTACAGCAACCGAACTCACTTTACGTTTCTTTTGGGCAACCCTGTTTGTAATGAATGGCTTAGAAAAGGCGGATTTCACTTTATCGCCTTGAAGAATTAAACGACTTCTTTCAGCATTAGCCTCTTCATCGTCATGCAAACAAACACCTTCAACCTCTCCAGTGGGAGCTACAGGTGATCCATTTCTGTTTCGTTCATTACTGGGAGTAGTAAACTCAAGATGATGCATATCGATTTCATCTGGAATATCAGCCTTTATGGATTCTAATGCTGCTATCTCATAAACAAACATTGCTTTAGTCTTCTTGTCGAACTGTCCGCGAACGTCAAAATAGGCACCAGGCAATTCAGGAGGATCAAACCTAAAATTCCACATTCTGTAATGACCAGATTGGTAACCATATTTCTTCTGATTCAGGCCAATACTCTCATATGACTTCCGAGCTTGCTTATCCAGTAATATCCAACTCAAATAATTCCGACTCTCCAAACTATTGAAATTCTTTAATGGATACCCAGCCGTAGGCATTATTTCTATAAGACCTTTACCGCTTTCTAGGTCAATCTCTGCATTAAAATCCACTTCCAAACAATCTGAATCAAGTGCAGTTCTAGCTAGATAGCCATCACGAAAAAACAACACCCGTGCAAGTTCAAACTGAGGTAAATATATAGTCTTTCCATCCCGTAACTGAAAAACAAAGCAAAATTGATCACGATATTCTTTATTAAGCCCGCCAATTGGACAATCCTTGATCTGACAAACACGCCAAGGAACTGTACTATCTATAACAAAATCCTCACTCCATCCTCTTAACTTGTGATCATTTGCTGTGCTAAGCTTTCGTTTTCTAGCTAAAACTGGCGCATAAGATACCGTAAAAGATTGTTTATCCTGCGGAGGATGAAATCGAAGATTTACTCCCCACCGTATTCTATTATTATGTTTAAACAACAGGCCGATAGATTCAATACATGCATCAGGGTCCACACCGTTAAAGACTAAATCCTCAGACATCTATTTTACCTCACTTCTTTCAAATACAGTTCCGCTTCAGCACGAATTCGTTCATCACTCAGACCGGCCAATCGCAAAATTTTCCATCTACGTTTCGGTTCACAGTCAGCTTCAAGAGAACGGATAGCAACGGCAATCCGTCGAATTTGATAGTCCGACACTGATTCACAATTATTTTCAAAGAACTTTACTGTTAATGGCAGTTTATGGAGATTTGCTTCGACGGTTGCTTTTGGTCCGAGCTGATCCAAATACCAATTTCTGGAGCGCCTTGGCCCTTCCATGTTGTTTAATGCCCATTGATGGACTTCTTTCAAAGTAGTCAAAACGTCCTGATCGCGCTTTTCCCAATTAACCCGATTATTCTCAGGCCGCGGAGACCTGCGGTGCTGCCCATTAATCTTCATGAGCCAAGCCCGATCATTTCGATATAACCACGCATAGATCGCTGCCCCGCCGGATAAACGAGCCTTTTTCACCCCGAACTCTTTGAGGAACGCTGCCCACGATCTGCGCATATCAAGAATTTCTTGACTGGGATTATCCTCTGATAAATCCACAGGACAGCTCACTACGCTCTTTGGCTTCAAACTGGATACGTTACTCAAGACGGACTGAAAATCCCATCTTGAGCCCAACAAAGCCTCTAAAACGACAATATGCTCAAGGTAGCTGAAGGACTTCCGATGCTTCCGAAAAATAGATTTTAACCAACAGGAATTTGAATTGGTTGATGGTAAAAGACTTCTCTTTGCGAGCCACTGGTTCGTCCAGCGGGCAATTACCTTTTCAGAAACCAGATCATGCAAGACTTTCTTACCCTTAGCGCAATCTTTTTCTCCTGCTAGTCGCTTGTAGAATAGTCCCCACTGGTCAAAGGAGGGGGATTTAACCGGGGTAGTGCTCAGAAGTTCATTAATGCGTTCTGCGACACGAAAATCCTCTGCACTGCTAGGACCTCCTGCCTTACCAGCACAAGCATCTGGGCTAAGAGCAAAAAACTGATGGCGATGTCGGCCATGTAATTCTATTCGAGAGTTCTGTAACGGCCCATGATGAGGGCAAACATCTGCACCTGCGACCTGCCAACTGCGCATCCAAGAATATTCGCCGAATTGTTCAAGCTGCAGTTCAAGACACTTAGGACAATATCTCAAAAACCGAATTTGCTTTACCCGGGAAGCAGCAGCGCCAAGAGCGAGATGAACGGCACCTTTAGATTGTCCGGACATCCATTCCAAGCATTGTCGTCTGCGATCTTCCGGAACGAAGGGAGCATAAAGGGGAAAGAGGGTATGTTTGTAAATGATGTTCGTAACATCAAGATTCAGGGAGTGAGGATACAATTCTGAAATTTGCTTGAGATGGCATGGAAGGTCAGGCGTGGCGATTACTTTCCGATTATCAAAAACATCTTCAAGTAGCTGTTTAGGACTCACCAGTCCCGCATGCACACCAGCCCGCGCCACAGTGCTGTAAATCAGCTCATCAGGATATGGCACGGGGAAATTAAGCATCTCTTAAATCCTACTGCAGCCATGAATCCACATCAAAAATCAGTGATTCATTTTTCAACTGTCTATACATGTTGCCTTCATCGGCTTGCGAATAGACGAACCGTAAGTCATCAGAATCCAGAGTATTCCAAGCCTTCTTCGAGACGGGCTTAATTTTGGACGGCATTGATCTTTCTGGCTTTAAATCCGCAGACTCGTACCACTTCAACACAATTGGAACCAACTCACGCACTGACAAATCTGGGGATTGGGCAACAACTTTCCTTACAAGCGGTATTATTCTGGACACATCACATCCCATACCGACAAGCAAGGCATGCAATCTTTGAGCTTGTTCATTATCTCCATAGAGGACATGAGGAGAGTCTTCACTATTAGCCAATTTCTCGATCATTGAAGAAAGCTCTAGGATCTTCTTGTCTATTCCGGGCAATGTTAAATCTGAAAACTGAACTATTTTCTCAGGATCTTTTGAACGCAGGGCTGCCAACATCGGCTTAACCGGCTCAAACTCATCATCGTAGACTTTTTGCAAAAGCTTCGAGGTGATACGCTCAGTCTTCGTGGCGATAGCCCTGAGCTGGGCAAGGACAAACAACTTAACGACAATATCATGTACCCCCTGAGACAAGTCATACCAACACGCACGCACTTCATCGGTTAGTATTTCATCTCGTTTTTGCAACCATTGATACTTCCAAAGCACATCAGTGAAGGCTCTCCATGTGGGAGTATCTTCTTCCATCGGCTCCCAAAGCAAAGCTCCCAATCCAGCTCCTCTACGTGCTGAGCGCAGATCATTTTCAAAAATGGGTCTGGCTTTGGGAGTTCCTACGAAAACCACCGGCAACCCTATTGTATTCACCATGGTTACAAAGAAGCTCAGCATCTTATCAATTCCACCAGACTTTCTTCGGCTCAAATGCTGAATTTCATCAATTATCAAAACGCCCAGTCCGTGCCGATTAGCAACTTGAGGCATCTGATTGAGCAGCATCTGGCTATTGTATCGAGGCTTTACATATTTAGCTTCATAATTGGTTCCGAGAACCTGATCCAAGGCCCGAAAGAAATGAACACATAAGTTTTTGGTGCTTCCATCATGCGGACAATCAATTTTCAGGTACACGACCTGGGTAAAATTGTATTTTTCATGAAAAATGACTTGTGGATAATTAGACAGAATACGTCTTAGCGTTGTGCTTTTACCGCTTCCTGAGCACCCTAAAAGTAACAGACTTGAAGCGGTCGAAACAGCATGATCAAATCTGAATGCATCCAAATCCCCGCTCATGATCCTTTCATACCCATTCTGCATATGAGTATTGTACGAACCGTCAGCCAAGTTCCTTCCTACATATCCCCTGCGGATCATGATCGACAGCTTTTCTTCAAGCTCTCTATGTACGCCTAACGGTTGAAAAAAATCATCGAGTAACGAAGGAATGATATGGACCCGAATACGCCCATCAACATAGATGTCATTTGGATTAAATTTTACATTTCCGATTAAACCTTTTTTAACCTGACCTTTCTTCATTATTGGAGGAAGGGCTTCAATGGAAGGATTACCACGGTAATCGGGAACTTCTGACTCTATATAAAATGCTTGAACCATATTTTTGGGAAGTGGCATCTAGCTATCCTCATCATCAAAAAATTCATCAATAAAATCAGGATAATTATAATTTTCTTCCTGAGAGCTATCATTCAAAGACAGGACCTTCGCAGGCTCATCTTTACGCCTCTTTTCCGGCTTATAAAACGGGACACCTCTCTCAGAGTCCTTCTCTTGCGCTTTGTTGCCTTGAATTCCACGTATCCGCTCGGCATTACTCATGTGGCTGGTGTCAGGAGACTTTCTTTCAGCTTCTTTAATCGTCTTGGCAACAAACTCTTCATGTAGCCGCTTTTGCTCTTCTGCCTTCAACTTCGTCTTCGCGTTAGACCTTTTCTGCGCATCCTTTACCTGCCAGACATCCCAGAAAGAACTCCCCTGAAATTCCCTAGATCGATCTGTTAGCGTGCAGACCCAGTAATCATTTTTCCCCTTATAAGGGAAAAGATAGATATGATCTGCTGAAGCTGGATCATAGGCTGCATACAACCCCACAGGCCTGCGAACATCCTTCGAACGATGCAGCCACCCGCTCTTCATAATTTCAGAAGAAGTATAATATACCCCAAAAACTGAAATTCCCAATTCGGAAAGAGCAGCCTTGGCACGAGGAAGTAAACTAATCCTGAGAGCTTCTTCTGAAGCAACTCTTAATCGACCGGTTCTGTTCTGAATTCCCCAATTCCAAAGCGACAAGGGAGTCATTTCCAAGTCTGCCGGCATATCAACATCCCGGTCATACTTACGCAAAAGATGGAACTTATTGTGGTACAGAATTGAAGATAAAATTATTTTCTTAAATTCACCTACAGGCAGCTTGGCAGCCAACCGGTAGTCTTTTCCGCCACGTTTTTTTATCAATGTTTTTTCAACAACTCCGGGGGCAAACAACTTGAAGTCAGCCTGCAGCGTCTTAAAGCTCCGCTCGACTATACCCTTGGCATCACCACGGTAGGGCGGAGTATTCTCAATCCGTATAGAAAAACTACGTTCAAGAGATTCAATCTGATGACCGAGCAACTCTCCTCTGTCCGCAAGAATTGCATTCGGCACCCCGACAATAGGCCAATCTTCATAGGTAATATCTCCAAAACCGTATTGTTTGCACAACTGCACCTTATCGGTCATGGCCGTAGCTAGAGCCTGCATAGCGGCAGCGTATGATGGGGATTCGAAACCGACATAAAAGCCAGCGACCATCCTGCTGAAGACATCAATGACCATGTAGATAACCGGCCGACCGACAATGTTGCCGCGGTCACTGTCTGAAACGAGGTAGATGTCAGCAATTGTGGCATCAATCTCAAAACGAGACCCCGGCCCTAGAACATTACTATTGGCTGTTCCGTTGAGGGGACGAACATCTTTCGTGTATTCAATGACATTTGTACGCTTTATTAATTTCTCAACCTGACGATATTCGCGCTTATAAAAATGAAGCATTTGCCACTTTGTGGGAATTTCAGATTCAGGAACTTCAGGAAAATAGTTCTTATAAAGCTCGGCGAATCTTCTATGCGCGTAAGGAACACTAACACCTTTATCTTTCATCAAATATCTATCAATGGCGATCCTGAAAAGACGTTCAACCTGATCATCAACGATAGCTCCAACCCCTGGAGTATATATGCGGGGACGGCCAAGTTTTTTACCTGCAGCCTTACGTTTCTTACCCTTCCCGCCAGAATTTTTATAATCAGGAAGCAGTGCATTGGGAGTTTGTCCGCGCTGCCAGTACTTACGAAGGTTCAAATATATGGTCCGCTTTGTGCCCCGACCATCAGCAACAATTTGATTTATATATCCAGATCGAACCTTCGGGAGATAACTATCGTGATCTGCGACAATTTCTTTTATCAGCGCATAGCTTTTATCCCGCCTTTTCTGAGCGGAAGAACCAGACTCAGGTTGTTCAAAAGCTAAGTGAGCAAACGGATCTTCAGCACGTATAAGCAGCCCTTCCTCTAACGCAGTGCGCAATTCTCTGGTAAGCATAACTACCGGGAAAGCTTTTGGATCAGCAACATCAATCCAAACCAACTGCTCCGGAAGAAGCAGTAAAACACGGAACAATTTTTCATCGTATTTGAAGACTTCATTAACTCTAAACATTAATCGCCTCCAAAACAGAAACATCATCTACAAAACTAATATCCGCAGGAGTTAGCTTTCTGAACGGAATAGTCACATCAAAAGAGAGCAATCGACTCGCTAAAAGCCCTCTTATTTCTGCCAGTGACTCCCCGGCTTCATGATCATATTTAATGTCCAATGATTTTGAAACCTTGATTATCGTTGAGGATAAATCTTTCTCAAAATGGTAGGAGTAAAATGCTAACTGCTCAGCCAGCTCACTGAGTTCATAAGTCTTTTGCTGATCAGGGTATAACCATTCAATATTCTGGAAAACAGTCCTTGAAATCTCTTTTTCAGTAACGAGAAACCATGGAACTTCTTTATGGACCCAGTAGCGTCGTTCCAACTCAAGCTTTTCAACAGTCCTTGGATCGCTTAGGTCTTTCGCGTATTTTACCTGCAGTACGAATTTCGGAAGGGCTGGATCAGATGAGTTGACCAGAAAGTCTGAAGACATGACTTGGTTAGTTCCCGAAACTTGAGGATGTCTGATGCCGGCATCTTTTGCCAACTCAAACGTAACCTCCTGCTGCAACGGAAACTGCTCGCGGATTTCAGTTGTTTTGGGAGACCAATCAAGAGCTAAAAAGACTGCCAGTTCCAAATCGGAAAAAAGGTGATGTGTTCGACGGGATTTATGTCCAAAAACTCGGTGCGACCTTCCTTTGGAAGCAATATCTCTAACTCGCAACCAAGGAGAGTAGTCGGCACCGCGCCCGGAACCACGCCCTTCTTTGATCCACTTCTTGATCTTTGCCTCTGTTAAGCCATTACTTCTTTTTGACATAAGAAAGCCGCTCCTGTTTTAGACCATATTTCCAGTCTAACAGAAGCGGCTTTAGTATACAACTTTATTACTTGGTATACTTCTTTATTACTCAGTATACAACTTTATTACTTTCTCACAAAGCCCATCATTACAATTACTTATACTATTCGACCGTGACGCTTTTTGCTAGATTGCGAGGCTGGTCAACATCCTTACCCAGATAATCTGCGGTTTCGTAGGCGAAGAGCTGCAGAGCCGGCAGGGCAATGAAAGTATTCAGCGGGCCCCAGACTTCAGGAAGATTCCAGCGGTGCTCGACTTCCAGCTCAACACCGGGGTTGGTCAGGGCAATGATCTCACCGCCACGGGCCTGAACCTCTACAAGGTTGGATTTAACCTTGGGAAAAAGATCATCATTAAGGGCCATGGCAAATGTCGGGAACTTGGGATCAATAAGCGCAATCGGACCATGCTTCATCTCACCGGAGGCATAGCCTTCAGCGTGGATGTAGGAAATTTCCTTGAGCTTGAGCGCCCCCTCAAGGGCCAGAGGGAAGTACAACCCGCGACCAAGGAAGAAGAAGCTGTAGGCCTCGGAATATTCGCGGCTGAGCTCCTGCGCCATGCTGCGCATTGCCGGAAGCTCTGCTTCAAGGATGGAGGGTATCTTGCGCAGGTCCCCGGCGGCCTTTGAATAGGTTGTCTGATCAAGGGTTCCCTTTTTCCTGCCCCAGTAAAGAGCCAACAGCAGAAGCGCGGTAAGCTGACTGCACATGGCCTTGGTGGAGGCAACACTGATTTCCGGGCCTGCCTGAGTGTAAACCACATAATCTGCTTCACGGGCCACACTGGAACCGACAACGTTGCACAGGCCGATGATGGGCAGCCCCTTATCCTTGGCCAGCTTGATCCCTGCAAGGGTATCGGCGGTTTCACCGGACTGACTGATCGCCAGAGCCACGCCGCCTTTCGGCAGCAGCGGATCACGATAGCGGAACTCGGACGCGATCTCCACTTCAACCGGAATCTTCGCCCACTGCTCGATAAGGTACTTACCCCACAGACCGGCATGATAAGAGGTTCCGCAGGCAATGATGTGCAGACGCTCGGGGGGCTCCATTCCTTCAAGCTCGGACAGGAGAACCTCGCTTCCGGTCTGATCTATACGCCCGGCCAGACAGTCGGATATGACCTTGGGCTGCTCGAAAATTTCCTTAATCATGAAATGCTTGTATCCGCCCTTCTGCGCGGCCTGAACATCCCAGTTGATGGTCTTTACTTCCTTTTCAAGCGGCTTGAGAGTGTCGCTCTGGAAAACCTCCCAGGCAGAGGAAGTGATTTTGACCAGCTCACCGTCCTCAATAAAGACAACCTCGCGGGTATAGGGCAGAAAGGCCGGGATATCGGAGGCAACAAAGTTCTCACCTACACCTACACCCATGACCAGAGGACTGGCCACGCGGGCGGCATAGACAGTTCCAGGTTCGTCGATTGAAACCAGCGCGATGGCATAGGCTCCCTCGACCTGCTTCAGAGCCCAGGAAACGGCCTCCAGCATGGTTTCGTTGTGCTTGCGGCCCTCGGCAATCAGGTTGCAGAGCACCTCGGAGTCGGTATCGGAACGGAACTCATAGCCCTTGGCAAGGAGCTCGGTCTTGATTTCCTGATAATTCTCAATGATCCCGTTGTGGATCATGGCGATTTTCTTTTCAAAATCCAGATGAGGGTGGGCATTGCGCTCAACTGGTATACCGTGGGTCGCCCAACGGGTATGCCCCACCCCGAAGGTGGAGTTGGTTACGTTCTTTTGAGCCAGCTTTTCATCAAGAGCGGCAAGCTTTCCTTCTGCACGGACAAGCTCGATTTCCCGGTTCTGGATAGTAGCCACACCTGCGGAGTCATAACCGCGGTACTCAAGTCTTCTCAAGCCCTCTACAATAAGAGGCACTGCAGGGCGATGCCCGGCATATCCGATGATTCCACACATATATATTTCTCCTGATTGATTTCCCGACTGGCTTAACGGGAATTACTTGCTGATCTTCTTCTGGAAATCAGGCCATTGGGCCATGAGGGAACGCAGGGCCTTACCCCGGTGAGAACGGGAATTTTTTGTTTCGCGGGTCATCTTAGCGGCCACGCAGCCCAGCTCCGGATCAAAAAACAGGGGGTCATAGCCGAATCCCTGATCTCCGGAAAGCTCAAAAGCGATGCGCCCGTCCCATTCTCCGCGACTCTGGATGCGGATGTTATCCGGAGTGGCCGCAACCATTACGCAGACAAAGCGGGCGGTACGCCTCTCCTCCTCAACACCCTCAAGGGCTCCGAGGAGCTTGATATTGTTTTTTTCAGGAGTGGCATCTTCGCCGCTGTAACGGGCGGAGTATACGCCGGGAGCACCGTTCAGGGCGTCCACTTCAAGGCCGGAATCGTCAGCAACGGCCACGAGCCCGGTCAGGTTGGCAACGGTCTGGGCCTTGATGATGGCGTTTTCCAGGAAGGTTTCACCCGGTTCCGGAATGTCGCCGATTTCAGGAAATTCATCCAACCCTTTTACTTCCAGACCGAAATCTTTGAGAAGTGCGTCAAACTCAGCTATTTTGCCTTTGTTTCTGGTGGCAAGAACTACTGTCTTCAAATCTCTCTCCAGTAAAGAATATAATAGTCGGCGGACAGGGATGCATCCGCAACATCAAATCCATAATGCTATGATTGGAGAGTAATACGCTGTAGAAGGTATTTAGGCAACCGCATTGGCTCGGGGAAGAAGCAGCGCAACACTGGTTCCATTACCGGGCCGGCTGGCAAGTTCCACATCTCCCCCATATTCCTCCATGATTTTCTTGACCATGGGCAGCCCAAGCCCGTTGCCGTTGACCTTGCTGGAATAAAATGGATCAAAAACCTGCGCCCGGATTTCATCGGCAATACCGGGGCCGTCGTCACGAACTTCAAGCCAGACATACTTTCCGCTGACCCCGCTTGAAATCTTGATGTTCCCGCCATCTGGCATGGCTTCCATAGAATTCTTCACCAGATTGATCAGGCACTGCCGTATCTGCTCAGCACCACCCACTCCAAGGGGGGCTCCGGGATCAAGGTCCAGCTCCACATTGATATCCTGCAGCCTGCATCCCAGCGAGAGAAGCTGCATGGCATCGGCAGCAACCCTGTTGACGTCGATGTTGTTTTTTTCCACATCCTTGGACCTCACAAAGCTGAGGATACTTTTCAGAAGATTATCCAGCCGCTGGGCCTCTTCATGTATAATGCGAATCTTTTCCCTGCCTGATTCGTCTATGCTGTCGTCATTGAGCAACACCTTTGCAAACCCGCCCATAGCCATCAGCGGATTGCGGATTTCATGGGCAATATAGGCCGAAAGCTCGCCGACCATGGCCATCCGTTCCGACTGCTGCAGCCTCTGCTCCATCAGGGTCCGCCCGGTAATGTCCCTGCGGATAACCACCAGTTGCACAACCAGCTCTGTGCCTTCCTCGGTAATGGGGTAGACATACAGCCGGAAGAAATGCATCCTGCCCTCGTTATCGGTTTCGGGCATCATGAGTTCATGCTGTTTGCCTGCGGGCATTTCCCCGACATGGAGCACGCCCTTTCTCGCCGGACAGACAGAAGTCAGGCAATCATAAAAATGCAGCGGATTCTGGCCCCGCAACTGCTCCACGCTTTGGGAGGCCTTTTCGCTGAAATGTCTGTTACAATCCATGATCATGCCGTCAGGACCGATTATAAGAATATCCTCCGGCATCTGGTCCACTACAGACTTGAAAAGGACCTGGGTCTGCATCAGGTCGGCCTTGCAGGCTATCCACAAACGATCAGTGGCATGCAGCCGAAGGAAAAAGCGGGCAGCAGGCAATTCCACCAGCACGACATCCGTGGGCAGAGAATCACGCAGATTGCGAACCATTCCCGGTTCGCCAGAAAGCTCGAACACCATGGTTATTTCCGGATGGGAAGAAAGCATTTCCTTGACATCCCGGAACAGGGGAAAATCAAAACCGGAGCTCAGGGGAGTGCCGCCCTCATCAAGAAGAACTCCGGCGATCAGGTCAAAACAGGCTTCATCCCTGCTGCTTTCATGCAGAAGCAGAGAAATGGAGGACAGTGCAAAAGAATAACCCACCACTCCGATGCAGTCCCTCTTCCTGTCCAGATCAAAATTCTCCAACATTTTCACTCCGGTACAAACCCAATTCAAAATTTATCTCAGGATATACTATTTCCGGACAAATAACCAACCGCCAGTGTTAAAATTTACCTCTTTGCGTTCACGCCTGAATGGGATATTCCCTTGCTCCGCATGGATTACTGACCTATAAAACAATATCTTGAACCAACTTCAAACAGAACTAAAAAATGACCGACAATAAAATAAAAATATTCACCATCAGCCTCGGCTGTCCCAAGAACAGGGTAGATACGGAAAGAATGCTGGGCGCATTCGGCAACAATATGATTGCGGCCAATGCCCCTGAGGATTCGGATCTCATCCTGATCAACACCTGCGGATTCATCGGCCCTGCCACAGAGGAATCCGTAGACACCATTCTAGAAGCTGCCGACCAGATTGCGGACCTTTCGCCGAAACCGGTACTTGCCGTGGCCGGATGCCTTGTCAGCCGCTACGGGGCCCTTTCCGAACAGATTCCCGAGGTGGACCTCTGGCTGTCCACCCATGAACTGGATAAATGGCCGGGGCTGGTCCAGAAGGCCCTGAACCGGGAATTCACCGTGGGCCTGCACCGGGCTGTCAGCACCGGACCCGCATACGCCTATCTCAAGATAAGCGAAGGCTGTTCACACTCCTGCCGTTTCTGCACCATTCCCTCCATACGCGGACCTCACGTGAGCCGCCCGCTTCAGGGGCTGGTGGAGGAAGCCAAATACATTGTGGATCAGGGAATTCCCGAGCTTATCCTCGTGGGTCAGGACACCACTGCCTACGGTTCCGACCTCAACGATCCGGACACAAACCTGCGCAATCTGGTAGAGAAACTGCTGCCGCTCAAGGGTCTTGAATGGCTGCGGCTCATGTATCTCTATCCCGCAGGACTTACTGATTCCATGCTCAGCTTCCTTGCTCAGGCCGGTAAGCCGCTGCTGCCCTATTTTGACATCCCCATCCAGCACGCCCATCCCGATGTGCTGGCTTCCATGGGACGCCCCTTTGCCCGCGATCCGCGCAAGGTGATTGACCGGGTCCGCACCCACATCCCCCACGCGGTACTGCGCACCTCCATCATCGTCGGCTATCCCGGCGAGACCGAAGAGCATTTCAACACCCTAGTTGATTTCGTGAGGGAAACCCGTTTCCAGCACCTCGGAGTCTTCGCCTATCAGCCTGAGGAAGGCACACCGGCAGGCGAAATGGAGCAGTTACCTGAAGAACTGCGCGAAGACCGCCGCATCAGGCTGATGGAAGTGCAGGCTGAAATCAGTCGCGAAATTCTCGAAGAAAAAATCGGCGAAACAATTCAGGTACTGGTGGAAGAACCCAACGACGAATGGGAAGGCCTTTTCAACGGCCGGGTATGGTTCCAGGCACCGGAAGTGGACGGTATGACCTACATCAGCGCACCGGAAGACGGGCTTGAACTCAAGCCAGGAATGATGATCGAGGCCGAAATCGACAATGTCACGGACTACGATCTGGTCACGCTGGTTAAGTAACTAGGAATTTTGATGCGCTGCGCGCTTTTGATAATTTGATTTCGCCGCCGGAGGCATATTTAAATCCTCCACCATACTTAAACGAAAGATATGCTTGTTCTGAAGTGCTCGGCTTGCAGACGCAAGCTCTGGAAATATTACAAAATCGGCCAGGGGGAAGTTCACCGCTGCCACAAGGACCGGATCAGGAAAATCTGGAACGCGGAAGAACGGGGCGGCAAGGTCTACTGCCCCTGCGGCAACCCATTCGGCATTGATCGCGGCAGTTACTGGACAATGGACAAAAAAGCGTTCACATATTCAGGAACAAAAACAAATAATTAACGCGAAAGATTCCATATTGATTATCCGGACGGGAAATGACTTCTCCGTCGACACATAACAACGCGCAGGAAACCCAACTGATGGCCATTACCGGACTTGTTCTTACATACAATGGCGAAAGACTTCTTGATGAAGCTTTGCAAAGCCTTTCTTTCTGTTCCGAAATTCTGCTTGTAGACTCCGGCTCGACCGACGGAACGCTGGACATTGCCAAAAAACACAATGCCCGTGTTGTTTTCAACGCCTGGAAGGGAGCAATTGAACAGCACAAATTCGCCCAGACCCAGATCAGCACCGAATGGGTGGTTACCATCGATCAGGATGAAATGATTTCACCGGCACTGCGCGAAAGCATTATGAACAAGCTGGCGAACCCCGACGAGAATCTTGACGGATATTACTGCCCTCGCCGGTCATGGTATCTGGATAGGTTCATAATGCACAGCGGCTGGTATCCGGACAGGCTGTACAGGGTTTTCAGACACGGGCGCATCACCATCGGAGGGGTCCGTCCCCATGAAGAACTGCGGCCTATCGGCAAGGCCGGGGAACTTTCCGGGGACATCATCCATTACCCCTACGAAAACTTCTTCCAGCACATGGGCAAAATCAACGAATACACCCAAGATGCGGCTGAAGACCTCTACTCCCGGGGCAAGCGCGGCTCTCTCGGATCGGCTATCGGGCACGGTATTGGCAAATTTTTCAAACAGTATATACTCAAGGCAGGCTTCCTTGACGGCCGGGCCGGATTTATTGTGGCCGTGCATGGATTCTTCTATACTTTCCAGAAATATATCCGGCTGGTCGAACTTGAGATGAAGGACAGGAAATAATGATTGAAGACAAACCGCATCTGATAGAACTTCCAAAAATCCATGATAACCGCGGCAACCTGACTTTTATTGAAAACAGCCGTCATATTCCTTTTGATATCAAAAGAGTGTACTATCTTTATGACGTCCCCGGCGGAGAGACCCGCGGCGGCCATGCGCACAAGCGGTTGCGGCAGTACATAATAGCCGCTTCAGGCAGTTTCGACGTGGTCCTTGACGATGGTAAAGAACGAACCAGATTCTCGCTCAACAGGTCTTACTACGGGCTGTACATCCCGACCATGACCTGGAGGGAACTGGAAAACTTCTCCTCGGGGTCTGTGTGTCTGGTGCTGGCTTCGGAATTTTATGATCCGACTGACTATTATTACACATATGACGACTTCCTAAAGGCGGTAAAAGACAATGAAACAAATCAGATTTCTTGATGTCGGCTGGACCTATCAGGCACTTGCCCCGAAAATGGATGCCGCTGTAAAGCGCGTTCTTGAGTCGGGCTGGTTCATTCTTGGTGACGAAGTTGAAGCCTTTGAAAAGGAATTTGCCCTCTATACCGGGGCAAAGCACTGCATCGGCTGCGGAAACGGGCTCGAAGCACTTGAGCTGGTGCTCCGTGCTGCGGGCGTTGGCCCCGGCGATGAAGTGCTTGTTCCCTCCAACACATTTATAGCCACATGGCTGGCAGTCACCCGCACCGGAGCCAGTATTGTCCCGGTGGAGCCGGTGGAATCCACCTACACCATGGACCCGCAAAAACTGGAGGCAGCCCTGACCCCGGCCACCAAGGCCATCATCCCGGTCCATCTTTACGGCCAGCCAGCCGACATGGACCCGATCATGGAATTCGCGGCCAGGCACAACCTTTTCGTGCTGACCGATGCAGCACAGGCACATGGGGCAGTCTACAAAGGACGCATGTCCGGAACTCTCGGACATGCTGCTGCGTTCAGCTTCTACCCCGGCAAGAACCTCGGTGCTTTCGGTGACGGCGGCGCGGTGACCACCATGGATGACGAAATTGCCGACAAGGTGCGCAAGATCGCCAACTACGGTTCCACCGAAAAGTATGTTCATGATTCACTGGGCTTCAACAGCCGCCTTGATGAAATTCAGGCTGCCTGCCTGCGCGTGAAACTGGACAAGCTCGATAACTGGAACTGGACCCGCAAAACCATTGCTGCAATCTATCTTGAAGGTCTCAAGGACACCCCGCTGGTACTCCCGGTTGTCCCTGAACACATCCAGTCCGTATGGCACCTCTTTGTTGTGCGCTGCAAGGATCGCGACGCCCTGATCAGGCATCTTGCCGAGAACAAGATCGAGGCGGCCATCCATTATCCCATTCCCCCGCACAAACAGGGTGCATACAAGGATATGGCCGGACTTTCACTGCCCATCAGTGAAGCCATCCACCGAGAAGTAGTCTCCCTGCCTATGGGCCCGCACATGAACGAAGAAGACGCCCGCAGGGTAGTCGATGTAATAAAAGCATTCTTCAAATAAAAACAAAAAAACCCCCGACAGCCTGCCGGGGGTTTCTTATTTCTGCCAATATCAGCCAATCTACATATCGACTATCGTGACTTCCCTGTTCTTAAGATCGGGTATATCCGCGTAATTCGCCAGTATCCCGGCGCCCCTGTCAATCTGCGAGGCTATATCATTAACCAGAGTTCTGCGTGCGGAAACTCTTGTTTCCGGGCTGAAAATCATTCCGCTTTTCGCCTTTATCTTGATTGAGTACCGCAGCTCGGAACGACGTCCTGCAGCGTCCGTTATTGTCAGGGTCGTATTCTCGACGACATTGCGGTTTTTCTGCAAGGTACTGTTGAGCTTGAGCACCTCACTGTCACTGAAATTCAGCTCGTTAAGAGAAATACTCTTGTAGAACCTGAATCCGGCAGCCAATTCCGGGCGTGGAGGCCCACCTAATCCGGCGACATAAAATATAATCGTACCAAACAGAGCAAAACCGCTCAGCCCGATAAAAAGCATTCCTATTTTCCTATTCCCGTTACTCACAGCCCCACCTAAAAATTGCTATGGCTCCCCAACCATCCGCATAGAAACTTATAAGCAAAACAACGTGAAATATCTATTATAAAAATCGTGAACTCAGCCCCCGTCACAGCGCACGATTTTAGCATCCCCCTGCTCCCTGCGCTCATACTCGGCGGAAGCCTCCACTGCCGCAGACCATGAATCATACTGCCCGAAACGCACGCAATACCATTTGCGGTTACCTGCCTCGGCAACTTCAACAACGTATGCGTCATAGCCCTGCCCACTCAGCCGGCTGCGTAATTTAGTTGCTGAAGCCTGCTTGCGGTTTGAACTCACCTGCACGGCATAACGCACCGGCCGCAAACCAGCTGTGATCTTCGGGCTGGGCTTTCCTGCGACGGCAACGGCCTTGGCCGGAGGAGCCTTCACAGCTCCTTCAGCACGCACATCAAAAAACTGCCAGGCCAACGGCCCATCCAGCGGGCGGGAATAGAGCAGATAACGTCCTTCCCCATCCGCTGAGAAATTGAACACGTCATCTTCCTCCACTTTGAGCGAACTGACGACCCGGCCGGTATTGCGATCGACAACCTGCAGCTGCACAGCCGGATAGATGGTCCCGTCCTCCATGGCAAAAGAGATGGTGGAGTTCACCGCAAAAACTGCTACACCCTGCCTGTTCACCGGCTTGGTAATCGGATTGAGCCCGGTATATGCAGGTGATTCGGTTCTGACCGGCAGCGGAAGAGACATTACAGGGTCACCGTAAAAAACCATCCGATAGAGCGGGGAAGAATCCTCATCCCTGCCTAGATTTTCAACAAACTGGGTCCGGGCCTCGGTAATGGCGTCACCGATGCGGTGCTTGCCGCTGAAATAGGCCTTGTGGAATTCCATCAGCAACCGGGGTGTTCCGCTGGAATCGACCCTTGTGACCCTGCCTTCGTCAAGTTCGGCAGTTATCTTCCCGCTATCGCCGCTTCCGGTCATCACGGCCAGACCGGCACCGGGGGAGAGCACCATTGCTTCAGCAGGGGTAGGTTCAGTGGAGTTTGCGCTGCGCAGTTCAGCAGAAGGAACAAGCACAACCGGCAGTCCGGGCTTGTACTCCAGCGCCATTATTCCGGAGACAGGAAGGGTTCCGTTACCGACTTTCAGGCCTGCAGGACTCGCATTCAGAGCCAGCCACTGTACTGAAGCATCATCCTCGGCAAGGCTCTGGAGCAGTCTTCTTGGCTCACAGCCTCCGGCGGCGCCCAGATAACGTATAGCCTCTGGACCGGCCATACCTTCCTGCTGCAGGTTGAAAAAGAGCAGTTCCGGGTCGGACAACTCTGCTGATCCGAAACCGTCCCCCCCGATAAACGATACCGGCCAGGCCGGGCGGAAAGCCCTGTCCTCGTACCAACGGTCATACTTGGCAGCTACGGCCTCAGCCTCATCTCCATCACGCGCCGGGATGCGGCCTACGGGAAGAACGTTTTCCGGAGAAGACGAATTTCCACCATAACCGAAGTCAGAAACGTATGTTTCCGTACCGTTGCCGATGCTGAACACGGCCCGGGGAATAATGGAGCTGTCGCCCAGCAGCAGAACGGACAGAACCTCACCATCACCGTTCAGTTCGCCGATCCGGTCCCTTATTCCCGCCATGATCCTTCCATCTGACTCTGCCGTGCCGTTGGCGGAAGGAGTACGCACAATAACCGAATTAACACCTTCATATTCCCGATGAAGATAGGCAAAATACTTTGCGGCCCGCATGAACGATCCGGGGCAGACAATGACGCTTACCCTCTTATCGGTCAGGGGAGCGCTGGAAACCTTTATCTCGGGTCTGGCCGGGACTGCACTGACGGCCTCGGAGGAAACCTTGCCCATTCCCCCCACCTTGCATCCGGGCAGAATACACAGCAGAAGGGCCGCAACTATCGGCAGAATTATCTTTCTTTCAAGGCACATCGGTTTAAAGCCCCCGGCTTCCGGTTTTTGATAAAATTTCATTCCAGACCATATCCACCGTAATATCCGTCATGCACCGGTGGTGTTTTTCCGGACAGGACCTGCCGCCGTGCAGCCCGCATGGACGGCATTTGAGTTCTCCCGGAGCTTCAAGCACGGTGGAGTTCTCCCCGCGCGGGAAAAAACCGAACTGACGTACCGTGGGGCCGAACATGGCCAGCACCGGCACATCCTGCACCCAGGCAATATGCATGGGTCCGGAATCATTGGTCAGGTACAGGTCCAGCATGCGGATATATGCTGCCAGCTGCGGAAGGTCCAGACTACCGGCCAGATTGATGACAGCATCCTGTCTGCCGGACTGTCTTGCTACCCTTTCTGCAAGTTCAACTTCTGCGGGGCCCCCGAAAAGTATGACCGTATAACCTCCGTCTACCGCCCTTTCAATGATGCGGGAAAAATTATGCTCCGGCCATTTCTTGGTCTCCCAGGTCGACCCCGGGTGAACACCGAGCACAGGCCTGCCATCCAGGCTGCTGAAAAAATTCCTTGCATCCTCCACCGCTGATTCTGGCAGGTCGAGTCCTGCAACCGGGGCAGGCCCACTGATGCCGAGCGGATCGCCTAGGGCCATCAACCGCTCAACTTCGTCCAGCTCATCAAACTTACGGCAGACTGTGTCGGTATAGACAAAACGATTGTACCACGGAGAATCATACCCGATACGGCGACTGATCCCGCTGGCCATTCCCACTACTGCCGAACGCATGCTGGTATGGGCTGAAATCCAGAGGTCAAACCCCTGCCGCCCAAGGGCTGAACCGAATTCAAAGGCTGCCTTCATGCCCTTCTGAGCTCCGCGCTTGTCAAAGGCATGCACCCCGGCCAGTTCGCGCTGTGCCTGAAAAAGAGGTTCAACCCCCTTGCGGACAAAAAGGTGTACCTCGGCACCGGGAAAGCTGGAGGAAAGGGCCTTTATAAAGGGAAGAGTCAGTACGGCGTCTCCCAGAAAAGCGGTCTGCCAGAGAGCTATTTTAGCATAATTTTCTTTCATCAGTCAGGATGCGTTTTCTGAAACCTAATTTAAAAATATTATTTGAAGAACATTCTTCCGGCAATGGTGCTGACGATAAGGATCAACCCCACGGCAAAAGTAACCAGCATTTCCGGATAAGGCGTGATCCACTTGACCTTTGAACCGATATTTTTCTGAAAAAGAATAAATCTCACCGCAGCACTCACAAGTATTATCAGCCCCGAAACAAGGGTGAACAGACTGAGGAAAGTCATTTCATCCAGTATCCGCACCGGGGTCTCAGGAATGAACTTGCGCATGTATATAGCTGCTTTCTCAATAATAAAGCCGAATCCGAGCAGGCCGAGGGAAGTTCGGCACCAGGCCAGAAACGTCCGTTCGCTTGCCAGCAGAGTTCTCATTCTGGCAAGGCTGTTGTTGTCCAACTCTTCCTGTGACTTATTTTTGTCTGCCATTGTGCCCGTCCCGGATATTTTGTTCAGCAATTCTTGATCTCGGATATATATGGCTATAATCTGGAACAGGATTACGGGCAACAGCCCTGACCATGGTATTACAGAACATTCACCGCATCAGCTTTGCATAGCTGAAAAAACCGGACACCGTCCGGGCCGACAAGGACAGATCATGAAATACATCATGTTTGAAGATTTTTCCGGCGACCCGCTGCCAATACTTTTCCCCAACCGCATCGGCTACCTTGAATTCAGGGAGCAGATTCCTTACACCACCGTGCTTTCAGCAGGATATGTGCAGATGCGCCCGAACGGCGTAACCTGCCACGGGGAAGCCAAGGAACTTGAGAAGGGAGCACGCCCGGAAGACGCAGCCATTATCGCCAAAAAACTGGATGCCCCGGACAACTAACCGGTTACGGCATATAAAATCAAGAAATGGGCGGAATGGACTGTTCAAGTCCACCCCGCCCATTTTTATTGAACTATCAGATATAGCTGTTAATCGTACTTCACCGCGCTGATTTTCATGAGCTTGTCCCAGGTGTGTACCGCTTCGATGAGGCGTACGGTACCTGTCTTGCCGCGCATGACCAGAGAGGTGGTTTCCGCACCGTATCCGAGGTAACGGACACCGCGCAGGAAGGTTCCGCCGGAAATACCGGTGGCCGAAAAGAATATGTCGTCACTCTTGACCAGATCGTTGACGGTCATGACATTGCGCAGGTCATAGCCCTGATCGAGCAGAGCATGCTTTTCAGCTTCCGACTGGGGGTCGAAGCGGGCAAACATCTCACCGCCCATGATGCGGATGGCGCAGGCGGAAAGCACACCCTCGGGTGTACCGCCGGTTCCCATCATGACATCCACTGGACAGCGCGGGTCAACAACCATGAGCGCACCGGCAACGTCACCGTCGGTATGGAGCTGGATTCTGGCACCGGCATCGCGGATTTCCTGAATGAGGCCGTGATGTCTGGGTTTTTCCAGAACAAAAACCACGAGATCATCCACGTCCTTGTTCAGGGCCTTGGCGATCTTCTTCAGGTTGTCCTTGACCGGGGCATTGATGTCCACCATGTTCCTTGCGGCAGTGGGAACAACCAGCTTCTGCATGTAATAGCTGGGGCCCGGATCAAGCATCATACCGGTGGGAGCTACACCAACAACAGAAATGGCGTTGGGACGGCCATATGCAAGGAGATTGGTTCCTTCAACGGGGTCCACGGCCACGTCCATGCCGGGGCCTTCGCCCGCACCCAGCTTTTCACCGTTGTAGAGCATGGGTGCATGATCTTTTTCACCCTCACCGATTACCACGGTTCCGCTGATGGCAAGGCTGTTGAAGCTGAGGCGCATTGCGTCTACAGCGGCCTGGTCGCCTGCATTCTTGTCACCCCGGCCCAGCCATCTGGCAGAAGCCAGAGCAGCCGCTTCGGTTACCCTTACAAGGTCAAGAGCCAAATTTCTCTGGGGAGCTTCCATTTATCTGTCTCCAAATGAGTAATTGAATTGTTAAAGTTCCGTATAACAATGAACATGGCAATTACATAAAAAGGGGTTTCAGTCCAGCTTTCAACACAGCCTAGCATGCCATATGGAAAAGGAAAATTGCAAAGCGAAAGCCCCTGCCTACATCTCCGAGGTTGATTTTTAGACCATGCGGGCTTATTAAGAGAACATCTAAACTTTTTTTAGATCGGAAGCCTGTTTTTCCATATGCCCCAACAGCCCGAAGTATAATATTAAATCCAAAGAACTACCACCGTAGAAGCAATGCGCAAATTTTTCATCCCAAATTTGATCATGGCCCTTTTTCTGGCAGGACTCCTTGTTTCGGCAATCCCGGCCGAAGCTTTCGGGGCCAGCATCAAGGATGACTTCACTATTGCCTGGAAGCAATTCCATGCCCTGTCCAAAGACGGCAAACGCGGACAGTACCGATCCGAATGGGAAAAAGTCGGCAAACAGTTCCGCGACGTGTTCAAGCGATCAACCAAAGGCGAATATGCCCCGAAATCCCTGTATTATCTCGGACGTACGTACGAAGAACTGGGACAGCGCAGCGGCATGACCAAGGACTACCGCAGCTCGGTGGATTACTACGGGCGCATGATCTCAAATTTTCCTTCCCATGCCTGGGCGGACGACAGCATTTTCAGGCGGGCCGAAATACGGCTGAACAAGCTGAATGAAAAAGATCTGGCCTATTCCGACTACCTGAACATAGTACACCGCTACTCTAAATCAGACATGTACGCCAAAGCCCGTGCCCAGTTGGACAGTCTTGACAGAAGCGGAGTCAAGGACAGCGACTCTGCTCACGAAAAACCGTCCGGGACAATTATTCCGGCTAAAATGGATGACAGCAGCTCCCAGCCCTCCAAACGGGCTAAGCTGCTTTCCGTGCGCTATACCAGCAGTGACAGCTATACCAGGGTGGTGCTGGATCTGGATGAGGAAGTCCGCTTCCGTTACCAGATCCTGAACCCCAACCAGAGCGTCAACCGCCCGCACCGACTTTACGTGGATCTCGAAAACACGGTCCTTGGCAACGGAGTTCACAAGGCTACCCATGTTGCCGACGGCATCCTCAAGGACATCCGCTCCGCCCAGCGCGACCCCAGAACCACACGTGTAGTTCTGGATTTCAACGCCATGCAGGACTACAAGATCTTCCCCCTTGAAAACCCCTTCAGGCTTGTAATTGATGTTCAGGCCCCTGAAGAAGGAAAGGCACAGGAAGAAAGCAATACGCAGGCTGCAAACACTCCTGTCAGCCCCCGGACTGCTCCATCAAAAAAATCAGCCCCCCAGAAATACAAACCTCCCAAGGAAAGTCAGAAAATGGTCGGGGATCTTCTTGAGCAGCTCGGCCTGACTTTCAAGACCATCATGCTTGACCCCGGACACGGAGGAAAAGATCCCGGAGCCATGGCCAACGGACTCAAGGAGAAGGACATAAACCTGCGCTTTGCCCAAATTCTGGCCGCCAAACTCAAAAAAGCAGGGTTCACTGTGCTCTACACCCGCGCTGACGACACATTTATCCCTCTCGAAGAGCGGACTGCCATGGCCAACATCAAAAAGGCGGACATGTTCATTTCCATGCACTGCAACGCACACCGCAGCTCAAGCATCAACGGGATAGAAACCTATACCTTGAACCTTGCACGCAACCGTAACTCCGTCCGGGTTGCAGCCCGTGAAAACGCGGTTTCGGCCAAAAGGATCAGCGACCTGCAGGTCATCCTTACCGACCTGATGCTCAATTCCAAGATGAAGGAAAGCAAGGACCTTGCCCAGAACATCCATACGGGCTCTCTGGCAAGCATCCGCAAACAATGGTCGGTAAATGATCAGGGAGTGCGTGAAGCCCCGTTCTACGTGCTCATGGGCGCTAAAATGCCCTCTGTCCTCATTGAGCTCGGATACCTGACCAACAGGACCGAGGCCAAACGGCTCAAGTCCGACAAATACCTTTCCTTTATTGCGGACGGCATAGTTCAGGGTGTACTGGAATACAAGAAACAGATCGAAAGGTACGCCAGCCTTTAACCCCATAAAAATCAGCAGGACCGAGAGGCTAACAATGATAAGTCTGGATATTCCGGGATTTGGCAAACTCGAAATTGAACATCTGGTGCTGGACTACAACGGAACACTGGCCCTCGACGGCAACCTGATTCCCGGTGTCGGAAGGCTGATCAAAGAACTGGCGGAAGACATCACAGTCCATGTACTGACTGCAGACACCCTCGGACAGTGCGAAGAGGAGCTCAGCGGACTGCCGGTAACAATTCACATCATCTCCGGAAGCCCGGAAGACCGTTCCAAACTCGACTACGTAGAGTCGCTCGGATGTGAGAGGTGTGCCTGCATCGGCAATGGTCGCAACGACAGGCTGATGCTCAAATACGCAGCCCTTGGAATTGCCGTTTCAGGAGCTGAATGCATGTCCACGAAAGCCGCCCGGGTCGCAGACATCGTCGCTGCCGACATATCCAACGCCCTTGGCCTTTTTACACACCCAGTCCGCCTGCTGACGACCCTGCGAAATTAAGGCCTTCGGCAAACCTTCCTGAAACCATCCTGACTTCGGATCAGGCAAAACTGAAGGAATTGATTCCCTTGGCCTGATTGGCTTTCAGGGCAGAGGCCACTTTTGACAGGGTCTGATCCAGATCATCTCCGGGCGTATTGCTAATGGTAAAGGAGGCCGAGACCATGAACCGGCTGGCTCCGGAAACTATATGCGAACTGGCCAGAGCGGCTTTGACTGCAGCGAGATCATTCTTCAAGGCATCCTGATCATCTGCAAGGATAAAGAATCCTCTGTCGCATCTGGCTGACAGGGTCCAGCCGAAGGAGTGCTGCTCAAGCAGGGAAGCTGCTTTCTTAATGGCCGCTGAGCCGGCATCCCAGCCATATGCGGCATTTATTTCCAGAAGATTGTCCACATTGAAAGCCGCAAGCACGGGTGTTCTACCTTCTTTCTGCATGGCATGAAACAGTTCGCGACCATTTTCAATGAAAGCGGAAAGAATGGAGAATCCGGTCAGCGGATCGCGGCTGTAAGCATCTTTGATAGAACGTATCCGCTCAAGTTCATTCAGGTTATTGGTAACACGCCATGAGAATTCTTCCACTTCGAAAGGCTTCTTGAGAAAATCGTTGGCTCCGCGCTTCAGGAATTTGGCGGTGATGGCACCGGAGTCATGGGCCGACACACCAAGAATTGCCAGTTGGTCTCGGGAGTACATCTTACGAACCTCGGAGACCAGCTCAAAACCATCCAGATTAGGCATCTCGTAGTCCGTAAGGAGCATTTTGATGTCCGGGGTGGAACGGATTATTTCAAGAGCTTCAGCTCCGTCTTCTGCAGTCAGAACAGTGAAATTGAGTCGTTCTAGCAGATTTCGCATGATCTTGCGGGCAGTGGAGTTGTCCTCTGCAACAACGACCTTTATTTCGTGGTTGGAATGAATACGCCTGATAAGATCGACCATCTCTTCAAGGTCTTCTCGTCTGGCCTTGTTGAAATAATCCAGCACGTTCTTTTCGATAAAACGGTTGCGGATCACCTCGTCGAAGGTTGAAGTCAGCACAATGCAGGGAATCTTGCGGGCAAGGACGTAGTCCACTGCTTCCCCGTCCGGGGCACCCTTGATGTTCAGGTTCAAAACCGCAATGAACACGTCATGACCGTTATCGGCAAGACGGCTTTCCAGCTCGTCCATGGAGCTGACCACAATTGAATCAAAAGGGGTTACTGATTCTATATGTTCTGTGAGAATTCTGGCCTGAGTGTTGCTGTTTTCCACGATCAGCACTGTATTCTTTACTTTGGCCTCGGACATTGCGCACTCCCTTGCTGTTCAATTTGAAATGAGAATTGATTTGCTTGACGATACACCCAGTAAAAAGATCTACGCAAGTCAAATCAGTTACAGGACGTTATAAATAGAAGGCATTGCGTTACGGTTCAGCCGGTATTCAGTTGTCCTGAATTGGACTGCCGTATGTTTCAATAATTTCATCCGTGTCTATTCGCTCCGGACTCTTCAGCGCACTGTTTGCTATAGCTTCATCAACCTTTCTGCGGTCCTCAAGATGCTCCTCAAGATCCTGGGTGGCATTTCGCGGCTTGCCGGACTCCCTGAATTCCTCGACATTGGCTCCTACCACGGCCACCCCGACTATTGCGGCAGTCCCCCAGATACATCCGGACATAAAAGCCGCCAGCATGGCCCAGAGCAGCAGGCTTATGAACACTGAACGCCGGACTTTCACGACGGTTTGTTCTCCGAACGCCCGTAAAGGTCTTCGAACCGCTGAATATCATCCTCGCCAAGGTAACTGCCTGTCTGGACCTCAATAAGTTCAAGATTGATCTTTCCGGGATTGACCAGGCGGTGCTTTGTGCCGATGGGAATGTACGTGGACTGGTCCTCCTGAAGCAACAGCTCGGAATCTCCTACCGTCACCAGAGCGGTTCCGCGCACAACGACCCAGTGTTCGGCCCGATGATGGTGCATCTGCAGGGAAAGGACTCCGCCGGGCTTGACCTCAATGCGCTTGACCTGAAACCGCTCCCCACGGTCCACGGTCTCGTAAGAGCCCCAGGGACGGTAGACCCTGCGCATGACGGAAACTTCTTCGCGGCCCTGCTGCTGAAGCTTCTGCACCAGACCAGCCACCTCCTGATCATGTGCGCGGTCGGCGACAAGCACTGCGTCAGCGGTTTCCACCACCACGACATTCTTCATGCCCACCACCCCCAGCAGCCTGCCAGAAGAATAAATAAAGCTGTCCCGAACATTTCCGGCCATAACATCACCGATCAGGACATTGCCATTCCCGTCGGCTTCCTTTGCACGCATCAGGGAATCCCAAGAGCCGATATCCGACCAGCCGCCGTCAAACGGAACCACGGATAGATTGTCAGCCTTCTCCATCACCGCATAATCAACTGACTTGGCCGGTGAAGCGCAAAAGCTGGACGCATCAAGCCGGACAAAATCCAGATCACGTCTGGCCTTCCCGACAGCTGCTGAGCAGGATTCATACATTTCAGGCTCGAAAGCTTTCACCTTTTCCAGAAAAGCATCCGCACGGAACATGAAAATACCGGCATTCCAGAGATACTCCCCGGACTCAAGGTATCCGCGGGCGGTCTCAAGGTCCGGCTTCTCCACAAAACCGCGAACCCTCCGGCAATCCTCGCCTCCCTCTGCATTTTCGGCGCGTATATAGCCGTATCCCGTCTCGGGCCTGTCCGGAACAATTCCGAAAAGAACAATCCGGCCTGCGCCAGCATCCTCGATCCCCCGCTCAACAGCTTCCGAGAACTTTTCAGTATTTACAAGAACATGATCAGAGGGCATGACCAGCATCACTGCTTCAGGGAATTTCGCCAGAATATGGATCGCTGCTGCGGTAATTGCCGGAGCGGAGTTTCTCCCTTCCGGTTCAAGAAAAATGGCTTCAGGCTCTGTTCCGGACGCTCTGAGCTGCTCTGCAACCATAAACCGGTAACTTTCGTTGCACACAACTACCGGCGGCAGAGAATTCTTCACCATACGTCCGCGCCTTGCCGTATCCTGTAGCAGGGACAGCTTCCCTGTCAGGCTCAGCAACTGCTTGGGATGTTGTTTCCGTGAAAGCGGCCAGAGTCGGGTACCGCTTCCACCGGAAAGAATAACCGGTATTATCATCTCTTGTTCTCCAAGGTAGCATGGTCCGGGCCGAAACAGACTACGCCCACTGCTGAGTGGGTTACACTCTCCCGAAGGCCTATGCAAATTCAAAATATTTTCGGCCAAACACAGTCTTGAATTTAATTCTTTTTTTATTCAGGTAAAACAACAAATTATTTTTTAAGCCACAATAAAAGAACAAAATACGCAACACAACATTTTCAAACTATCCGAACGAAACAGCAATAAATATATCAACAGAAATATTTCGTGTGCACTTCCTATGGTGTTTTCAAAAAAATGGAAGCGCTCACATATGATTCTTAGCCGAACAACAAATATGTTTAACACTAAATCTTTCCCTGAACGCTAACCCCAAAAAAGGTTATATCCTAAATCTTTCCATAAACAGGATCGTGGTAAACAGATACAGAACAGCAGTTGCACATGCGCAAATTATTTTGTGCAAGAGAACCATGCAACTTGTGTAGTAAAAATAAATTTGAGACAAATGCTTTGTTTTTATGTTTTAGAACTTTGTATTATACATATATATAATATCAGAAATTCAAAAAAATATTCTAATATGTTTGACAGCTATTACAAACTACTTTATCCATATTTTTTCAGACAATAAATTAGTGATAAAATAATCCCTAAAGGAGATATCAAGTGGAAGATTATCTGAAAGAAGCTTTGGAAATAGTCAAAGCACAGGCCAGCGTCAGAACCATGAGTGAAGAAGAAATGACCTCCATGGTACGTAAACTGTCTGCAGGCATTCAGGCAATTGCAGAAAACTCCATGCCTGCTCAAGAAGAATCCCCGGTATGTGACCCCAGAAAGTCCATCAAGGAAAAATCCATTGTCTGCTGCGAGTGCGGCAAGTCCTTCAAGATCATTACCAAGAAGCACCTCGCATCTCACGGCCTGACTCCCGATGAATACCGCGAAAGATACGGCCTCAAGAAAAAGTCTCCTCTCGTCTGCAAATCACTGCAGCGTGAGCGCCGTAAAAAAATGAAAGAGATGAAACTCTGGACCAAACGCGGCCAATAAGCATCATAGTCAGAGTAGGTTACGCGGGGCCGTCTGCAATGCAGACGGCCCTTCTTTTTTCCTATCTGTACCGACTTTTCACAACCGTGATTATGATATAATAATCTTGCAGTCTGTTGCGTTACCCGACACTTTTATCAGCGGACAGCATACATGAACAGAAGACTATTCCTGAAAAACTTTTGCAGCACTGTGGCTGCGGCGGCACTGTGCGCAATTCCGGCAACCGGTTTTGCGGAAGAACGGGTGCGCAGTGTGAATGAAAAGGACCTCAAGGACTATCTCCATATCATGGCCAACTTCGACAGACCCCAGCCATCCGATACCATACTGGCTCCTGACAGACTTATCCTGCTTAACTCCACCTTGAAAAGATTACGGAGGGTGCAGCGCACTGTCGGTTTCGGAAATTTTTGCGTACTCAGCTTTGATGAAGCAATAAGAGTGGCCGCCAGCTACCCTTCTGTGGGTCAATTTACCGAACAGGAAAAAGACTTCCTGGATGAAACTTTCAATTTTGATGCGACTGTTTACGGTTTTTATGGAGAAAAGCCTGTCACCAGTCTCACCTCAGCTGCATCAGCAAAGGATCTCATAAAGATCCCCCGAACCGGAAACTTTCTATTCAGGGGCGACCCACACAAAAAATACCTGCAGATAGAAAAGGAACTCGGCAGCAGTGTCTACCTGACATCAGGCGTACGCGGAATCATGAAGCAGTTCATCCTGTTTCTCTCCAAGGCCGCTGCCAATCAGGGGAACCTGTCCCTGGCCTCCCGCTCTTTAGCCCCGCCGGGATACTCATACCACGCAGTAGGGGACTTCGATGTAGGGGAAAAAGGACTCGGTGCCGCAAACTTCAGTTCCAGCTTTGCTGAGACAAACACCTGCACCAGACTTCGGGAACTGGGCTACCTGAAACTGCGCTACCCCGAAGACAATCTGTTCGGGGTCCGCTTCGAACCATGGCACATAAAGGTCTGATCAGGCTTGTACATTTACTTTGCCGTGAAAAATGGATACTTATCAGTATTGGACGTAACACCAACTTAACTGAACGGGTTGCAACAGCATGAGTAAAATTCTGCAGCAGGACGAGGTCGATGCTCTGTTAAGGGGCCTTTCCGGTGGAGAGGTAGAAACAGAACAGGACATCCCGGATGACGACTCCGGGGTTGTATCATTTGACCTTGCCAACCAGGACCGCATCATCCGCGGTCGCATGCCCGTTCTTGAAATCGTAAACGACCGTTTCGCGCGGCTGGCAACGAACAACCTCGCCAACACCATGCGCAAGAGGGTTGATATCAACCCCATCTCCATCGATATGTCCAAATTCGGGGACTTCATGCGTTCCCTGCCGGTTCCCACCTCACTGTCCATCTTCAAAATGGACCCGCTGCGCGGAAATGCTATCCTTGTAGTTGACTCAAGACTGGTCTTCGCGCTGGTCGAAAGCTTTTTCGGAGGGTCAGGCTCCCAGCCTAAAGTGGAAGGTCGCGACTTCACTCCTATTGAACAGGCCATTGTAGACCGGGTTGTCAAAATCGCCCTGTCCAACCTTGAAGACTCGTGGCGCCCGGTACACGAAGTGCACCTTGAACTGGTCCGCTCGGAGGTCAACCCGCAGTTTGCGGCCATTGTTCCTCCTTCAGACGTTGTCGTGGTTATCACCTTCGAAGTTGAGCTTGAAAATGCCATCGGCTCTCTTATTGTCTGCCTGCCCTACTCAACGCTGGAGCCGATCCGTTCCAAGCTGCACGCATCCTTCCAGTCGGAACGTCTGGAAATCGACCATGTCTGGGTCAGCCGCTTCAAGGAAAGACTTCTGGAAACCCCGGTAGAACTGCTGGTTCGGCTGGGCAAGACCAAGATAACCGGCCGTCAGCTCCTGAACCTTGAGGAAGGCGACCTGCTGCTGCTCGATACTGACGAAGAGGATCTGCTTGAATGTGAAGTCGGGGGCGTGCTCAAATATCTGGGCTCTCCCGGACGGGTCAAGGCAAACCGCGCATTCCAGATAGCCAAGGCCATTGAGCCCAAGATGACCTAAAGCCTTCGGAGACCCTGCCGGGAGCCTTAAAACCTTTTGTTAAGGCTTCGCCGTTGCGCGCTACAAATTATCAGTGAACCAAAACAGTAAAAAATATATTCCTGATTTGATAATTTGATGCATTATACTGGCTACGCCCTCTGTCTTTGAGCCTACAACTTGCTCACAAAAATCATCCTGATCGGAAACCCCGGTTTATTTACCATTTCGCTCTGAATTACCCTGAAAGAATGATAGTCAAGAGAAGTGCAGAAACCGCGCACGGCTGCATCTTCTTCATCACCACCCGGATGTCCGGCGTATATGGCAATGCTCAGCATTCCACCCCTGTTAAGGATGGACAGTGACGCCTTGATGGCTTCAAGAGTTGTCTCAGACTTTGTAATAACACTCTTGTCGCTGCCGGGAAGGAAGCCGAGGTTGAACATGACCACATTGACCTTGCCGTGGAACTCCTCGGGTATGAATCGCAGCATGTTTTCATGACCGGTATTGAACAGCGTCCAGTTGACCGGGACACACTCCTCGTCCAGTCGGTCCTCGGTCTGAGAGATTGCATCCTCCTGAATATCAAAACCGAAGACATGCCCGTTTATGCCCACCTGACGGGACAGGAACACTGTATCGTAGCCGTTGCCGGTAGTTGCATCCACGGCAATGCAGCCGGGTTCAAGAACTTCACTGAGAATACATTTGGCAAAAGAAAGAATATTGCTGGCTATCATGGCAACCCCGTCGCAGATAGGAAATCACATCCGAGAACCTAAACTTCAAATAAACGCAAGCTGTGCTCATCCTGCTTTGGCTAATGACAATTTATCAATTCAAGCAGCGAAGCTAACTGAAAGTTTTTGGGATTCTTAAACTCTTTTTACAAAAAGGGGTTAAGCCGCCGGAGGCATTTTCCCGGTTAAATATCCGCTCTAGAAATTCAGATATTTTGAAAGATTTCCTGACTTGCTGAACTGGCGCTCCGTGCTGCCGAAAGTGGTGCTGCCGCTGATCTGATAAGAAGACTCACCGAGGTTGTTCCAATTCAATGTAGCACTTCCCTTGGCCTCGACAGGAATGGGCTGACCGCAACTGAAGGAATTCAACTGAAACTGGTTACCGGAAAGAACGGCATTCACGTTAACATCCTCGGCAATGAGACCTCCGGGAATCTCAACCTGATCGGACCGGACCACAAGGCTTCCGGTGCGCGGAGGTTTGCCCCATTCAGGAAAACCAACATCCGAAGTGATGCGCACCTTACCACCAAGACCGTCCATGCGTACCAGTCTGGCCAGATCAATCCCGCCGCTCAGGGTCAGGGACTTGGTCTGGAACAGCTTTGCGGAAAGGGTCGGCCCGGTTGTCACCCGAACATCTACAAGCGGAGAAAATCCCACTTCAAAACCAAGTTGCGGAACAGTGATCACAATGCCCTTGTCAGTTGTGATGTGAACATTGGTAACTTCAAAAGAAAGGGGGCCTGCGCTGATGAAATCGCCCCACTGGATATTTGCCTTGGAAATCTTGCTGTCTGCAAATTTGAAGGCCTGTGACCAGAGTACCTCCCAAGGCATGAAAAGAAACGCGCCAAGCAGCAGTCCGGCAATAAATAGAAAAAAACGGGCCAGAGCTTTCTTGATGGAAAATCTGAAAGAAAAAGAGGGAATAAATCTCATGAAGCCGGCCTACCTGCTTAGAATGACCTGCACATCTGCCAGCTCCGGAGAGTCCAGCCTGTGGTTTATATTAAAACTGGTGACTTTTAGCCCACCACGAACATCAAAGTCACGCAACAATGCTACCAATTCCGGAAGATTGATGGACTCAAGGATAACCTGCACACCCTGTGAAGAGTTTATTCCGGCCTGAAGCGGACGCAGGGAACTGAGCCTGCTGTCCAGGCCTAGATCACGGATTACCTGCTGGGCGGCAGTCATGGGTTCGCGGTCAATAAGTGCCCCGCGGGAAGATTCACCGGCCTTGAGCTCTTCAACAAGCGGAACTGTCCTGGCATAGTTCTGCCTGCTTGCAATCACGGCACGCTGGGCCTTGTCCTGCGATTCATGCAGCCCGGACCAGACCATGAACAAAAGTAGAGCCCAACCCGCAACAAGAGCAGCAAAGAAGAGTTTCTGTTTCTCGGCAGGCCAATCCTGCCAGATAAAAAATCTTTCAAGTTCCATTACGCCACCTGCGCAGATTCGAATAATCGATTAATTAGCGGTTATACTCTGCCCGGAGGCTTATGCTGACCCCGCCATCGACATTGTTGGCATGTTCCAGCACGAAATTTATTTTGGGATTGGCTGACAGCTTCTCCATCATGGAATCAATTTCCTCATAACTGCCGAGCTTGCCACGGATATTTCCGGATTCCGGCCCGAGGTTGAATCCCTCGATCTCGATTCCAACCGGGGCACTGTCACTCAGTATTGCCAGAATTCCAAGCACATCAATTCCGCCACCCTGGTTGCCGCCGCTTTTGATCTGGTCGAGCTTATAGAGAATCTTTCCGTATGGATCAGAACCTGGATTCGGGCCAAGGGCACTTACGTACACCTCATGAAGTTTGCCGCGCCACTCTTCGGCCTGCTGTCTGCTCTGCTGCCACCGGTGATACTGCCCGCCGATGAACAGCAATCCGACCAGAGAAACCAGCACTGCGGCGGCAATATACGGCTTATAGCTGATTGCTGCAGCCTTGTCGGAAACGGATTTCTTTCCTGTAGCCAGATTAAGTCTGGCCCAACGAATCTTCTTTTCGGCAAACACGGCGCAAGCCTTGGGTAGATCCATCATTTCAGGATCTCCGTCCAATCCCAGCCGCTCCAGCCTGCCGTTGAACTCTTCTTCGGAACCGCGGAAATAGGTAAGACTGTCTCCAGATGCAAGGATGCACATGTTCCCCTGGCCTTTCCAGCTCCAGACCGACAGTCCTTCCGCCACCGCAGCTCTCCAGCATACGGTAAAAGAGGTGGTCAACACGGTTGCCTTGGCCAGCACTTCCCTATGCTGTTCCAGAAAACGGTCCAGCAGATCATGAGGAACATAACCGAGCACAGCATTACCCGAAGGGCGCAACACGTTGAACCCGCCTCCTGTCATGGGGAAGGAGTAGTTCATCTGCATCAGGGTCGCAGACTTCGCATGACGGGGCTTGATTGCCCCTTTAGGCTTGAAGAAAAAGAAAAGAGGATCAGGCAACAGGGCAACCACCGGATTCCTGTTCTTTTCGGCTGGCCCCGCCGACTCGGAAAGGGTTTCGCCATCGAACAGCATCCACTGATGCTCATTACCTTTAAAGCTGAGGATATATACTGTTTTTTTTGCAGCCATTTATGGCTATGTCCTATACCTGTTAGCAGGATGTTTGTCTATTTATCCCGGGAAAAGGCAATTACCTGCCCTCAAACTATTTATTCCGTTCAAATGTCACGGAAATATCGTTCTGGAAAACCAATGTAGGTCTTTGAATCTCAAAAGTACTGGGCCGCGAAATAATATACCTTTTCAGAACCCTGCATCCGGAAACCTCTGCGACCACCAAAGCTTCAAAATCATCAGATCTGACGGTCAAAAATTCCATCATATCCTTATACAGCTGTGAGTCGGCCTCAATTCCTGCCACAGTCAAAACCTGGCTCAGGTCAGTAAAGCCCCGCGTATTGCGCCAGTGGATCAACTGGTCAACCCGTTGTCCCAGCTTTGGGAAATATGCAAGCAGGGTATCTCGCGACGCAAAATTGATATTAATTTTACCGTCAACACCCCAAACCGTAAAAGTATCGTTTATCCATTGCCGGTCAAATTCCCCCCATCCGTTGACCAGCAGAACCTCATCAGGTGTTCTCAAATCAACACCTGCAGGACGATAGGAAGGATACTGAGAGGCATAAAAAAGAGTATCAAGCTTTTCCAGCGTATGATTGACCCGTTTCCCGGTCCACACCCCAAGACTGCCGACAAGCCTTTTAACATCAGCCCCAGCGGGAAAAACCCTCTCCATTATTGACAAAATCCTATTAACATCCTGAATTCTTGCAACAGAATTGAGGTTGATCCTGCCATTGCAGGGCGCGATAGTAATTGAAAGCCCATCGTCTTCAATAGGCTTTGCCCAGTCATCGGTTGAAGTATCGGAAAATTGGGTCTTATCATCGCGAAGGGCATCAAAAATAAGAAATAATGCTTCTTCTGCCTTGAAGTGCGCTTCATATTCACTTCTGACTCTAACTGCCTCTACAGCGCTCCGGGAACTGACCTCAATTGTCATCAAAGTTATACCGGACAGAGCCATAAACAGAACCAGTACGATAACCAGCACCACCCCTCTGGATCTTTTCGATGATCTATTGATTTGCATAGGGAATCCTTTCCACAAGCAAAAGACTCTGACCGTCCTCAAAAAACAACTCCAAACGCAATGCTTTGATCGCCGGCATTGTGCTTAAAGGACGATTCCTGAATTGATCAGCGGCAACCCAGGCCCCGTTCTTGCCATCAAGGAGTTCCAATCTCCAGGAGGAGAATCCCCTGAGCAATTGATAGGTGCTTCCGTACTCAAGAGCGCTGTTTTCTTCATGTCTGCGGACCATATTTGCTGAGAAATCCCAGCTCGCCTCCACCATCACCCCACCGTCCATGAGAAAATTATTGTAAGTCGGAAGGCCAAATCCGTTTTCAACCACGTAGACACTCTTTCCGACAACGATATTCTGCAAATCTCGGTGCAGGATTCTGCGCAGGGTGAACATGCGGGAAGAAAGACCGGCACTTGTACGGACGACTTCGTTATTGGTAACAGACTGCCCCAGAACCATTGCCACCATGCTCATGAGCAGCCCGGACAGCACAAGACCGATCAGCACCTCGACTAAAGAAAACCCCTTCTGGGAATCAGAATTTAATCCGCTAAAACGCAGCCGAAATATCATCGCAAACTATTCCTGCCCTTGTGTGAGACCCTGTACACTCTCCAATCAAGGGAGTATTCACCGCTACGAGTCTCAATTGTGTAGTATCCGGAACCGACGGAGGAAAGAGTTTCCACTCCCACCCGGAAATGACCTTCAGGAGGGCCAGGCCAGGGAATCCACCCCGATGAAACCACACTGAGTCCTTCTGGATACTTGTGCGCAAGAACATCCTGGGAAAGATTGATGACATTCCAGGAATCCTTGGCAGACTGCGCCATCAGCGCACTCTGCCGCTGCACTCCTAGAAAACTCAATGACAGAGTTGCGGCAATGGTCAGGGCCACAATAATCTCGATCAGTGAAAAGCCCTTTTCCTGCCCCATACTACATCTCCCCAAAACGGACGGACAAGGGGTCGAGAACAAGGGTCAGGCCATCGGAGAGCACCAGTCTTAATTCATCGCTGAACCCTTCAGGATAAATTGCGAAATCTACTCCATCTCCGTCAACTGGTTCTTCATTCAGGTGACCGCTTGAGATCTCTGCCGGAAGCTCAGCCTCTTCTCCATTCCAACGGACAATCCCCTTCTCGAAGTTGACGTACACATATTGGCGGGAATCGGTCTCGACAGCCATGTTCTTGGCCTCGTAGATAAGGGCGTTGACCAGACTGACCTTGTCTTCTTCCTTGTTGCCTGCAAGATCAAGATTGGGCATGAGCGTAAACCAGCCCATGCCCACAATGAAAAGCACAATCAGAAGTTCGATAAAAGTCAGTCCCCCGGAACGGGAACGGACATTTCGGTCAAACATTATCAAAGCCCCGCACTACTCCCAACTTTTGATGTCGGCATCGTAGTCCTCTCCACCTTCCATTCCGTCGGCTCCGAGAGAAATCAGCTCATAGGGACGATCATCCTCACCGGGACTTCTGTAGATAAATTCATAGCCCCAAGGATCCACCGGAACAGTGGTTGAATCAATGTAGCCGCCTTTGCGGTAATTGCGGGGAACGGGACGGGTCTCGGGCTTGGTGATCAGAGCCTGCAGCCCCTGTTCAGTTGTCGGATAGCGTCCGGTGTCAAGTTTGTACAGCTTCAGGGCCGAATCAAGGGCCTTCATATCCATTCTACATTTCGTAACCCTGGCTTCATTAGGCCGGTCCATGATCTTGGGAACCAGCATGGACGCCAGCAGACCGAGAATAACAATGACGATCATGAGCTCAATAAGACTGAAACCACGCTGGCCCTTTTTGCGGTCAGCAACACGGATCTTTGTTTTCTGCATATTTTCCTCTGACTAGTTTTTGGCTAACGGTTAATCCCTGATATCCAGGCCCTTATCTTCAAGCGGAAACCACTTGACGGGGGACGTTGCGGAAATTCCGTCACGGCGTGGAACCATGCCCCGTGAATTGAAGTAATCATCCGGGCGAGCAACTTTTACCCACCAGAGAAAATATCCCTTACTCGGTATATAGCGACAATACAACCTCTGAAACTCACGCTGGGCAATGGGTTCGGCCAGAACATACTCATGACCCCTTTCAGAAAATTTATAGTTTCCGTCGAGCCGGACCTTCTTCCAGTCGGTCGATTCGGGAGCACTCTTAAGAGCCTCCCCGGTTATTTCGGAATAAAATCTCTGCTCACCGTCAATATCTCTTATCCTGAAAATTTTCTTCGCGGCTGAACGCTCAACTGCAAGTTCCGCAGGTCTGAAAAAAACTTTCCGCGAAAGTCGCTTACGTGGAGAAGTATAGGAAAGGACCCCGTTTCGAAGGTCAAATCCGCTACTTTTTTCGTGATATGAAGACCTTGCACGCTGACCGACGTCCCAACGGAACCTGTCTCCCTTTTCGGTAACAATATTCAAGAATGGACCTTCACTCTCCACACTTTTAAAAGGCCCACCCTCAATCTTGAATTCATAAATACGGCTCAACTTGAGAGGACTCCACATATTGAGCTGCCCGGAGACATCCACAGCCATGAGTATCCCCTCTTCATCTGAAAACGAAAGAGACAGAGGCTTGTGTAGAAATCGATAAATCTGTCGCATTCTTCCTTCAGACGGGCCCACGAATAACCTGCGGGCCTCATCAACCACGGCCAGCCATGTTCCCTTTGGTGAGACAGCAAACATGTCCACTGTGCTGTTGACATCAGCTACACGAACCCGCACGCATTCGTTAACCTTGAAGACTTCCACTTCACTGCTATCTCCGGACGTTGCCGCCAGGATATTCGAACGAGAAAACCATGAAATATCCCGAACCGGCTTTGCGGCAGTCTGAAGAGCACCGCACCCGGAACCTCCATACAACTTTATCAACCCGCTATCCAGCCCGATGGCCAGAATATTATCCTTCTGCAGATAAGTGGCGACCCGGTCAGCGAGATTCACAACTTCATTACTTTCCACAAGCTGCACGAAATAATTTTCGTTCATTCCCTCAGGAGGACGATTGTAGATGCTTTCCAGCGGAGAATACTGCTGGGAGGCGGAAAAACGGACCAGTTCGGCAAGAGTGGCCGGGCGTCTACCTGCAAGCTGCGCAACATCAAGGCTCTCATCGGCAGACAGGGAAGGTTCATCATACTCGGGAGAGACCGCTTTCCCTCCGCCACAACCGGCAGCAGATGTCAGGACCAGCAAAAGGATATAGCAGATATATTTAATGTTCATAGCAAACTCAGTCCGGTTAGATGATCTGTCAGCAAAAACGGCAACACCGTTCCGAATAGGGCTCCCCCTCATTTCCAAGAAATTTGTTAAAGCAGTGACGTTAAATGTCAAGCACGCAGTACAACTCCTGCTTGCCCATCCACGGCGTTTGCGGCAAAAGGAACCTGCAGCTTTAAATAATCAGGAATCGGAAACAACATGAGCACAGAAAATCACAACGACAAAACTGCCACCGAAAGACCGGACTGGAAAAAACTGCTTGAACCTTTACAGCGCGGAGGCTGGCGCCTGCCGCTTCTGGCTGTCTCATATGTTCTGGCATATGTGTTTTTCGACATGGCGGTGGACAACATAATACGTCAATATATATTCTGTATAGTGTTGGTGGTCTCAAGTCTTTATTTTTCCTGGCGCATCGGCGGGCGGGAAACCATGACCTACGTGGGATTTTTCAACATCTTCTTTGCCTTTATTTTTTCAAGGCTGCTGTATATGACCGGCAATTTTTCCTCAAAACTTTTTCTCAGCCGTTCATTCATGATTCTGTATGTTGTTGCAATTGTATTTATGTTCATTATGACCAAGCGCAAATCCCCGGCCGATCAGGAAAGGCTGAATCGGGAAAAATCAATCCGCGATGAACGGCAGAGACGTCGCCAGCTTGAACTGATGGTCGCCACGGAAAAACTCACCGACGACATGATCGTCAAGGCCAACATGGTTAAAGACGAGCTGATGGTCCTGCAGAACTCGTGGAAATCACAGATCCACACCATCATCAACGACCTGCCCAAAGTCAAGGAACGTGAACTCTACGAGCAGATTGTAACTCCCTTTGAGGAAAGCATCATCGAGCACCTGCGCGGCCTTGAGAACCGCCTGTCCTTCAAACCTCAGCTTGTCGAACTTGACGAACTCAGGCTTGAGCTTACTGATAAACTTGAACAGGATAAGAAACATTTCAAAGCCCGGCTGGATGCGAATATCGACTTCAGCGGCTGGGCCGGACACTCAGAAGAAATATTCGTGGACCGGCACAAGACATGGGAAATCCTGCTTAACCTGGTCCGCAACAGCCAGACGGCCATGGAACTGCATCAGATTGCATTGCTCCGTCAGGGAGGTGACGCCTTCCGCAGTTTCAAACCTCGCATTGCCATCCTTGCGGATGTTCAGGGCCGACATGCCAGACTGAGGGTTATCGACACAGGCGGCGGAGTGGCCGACGACAGCCTGCCCGAACTTTTTAAAAGAGCCGTGCCCTCCGCCAAACGACAGGGCCGGGAAATGGGTCAGGGAACGGTCTTTGTCAAATTTTTCGGAGAAAACATGGGCTTTGACATTTCCGCCAGCAACACCGAAACTCTGGGTTCAAAGGGCCTTGAAGTGTGCATACTCATTCCTCTGGGGACATTCGGACCCGCAGGGGCTATTTCATCAGGAGATATATAATGACCCCTTCACAGGATAAATATTTCTTTGTTCTTGCAGATGACGATCCCCGTTTGCATGAATATACCGTTTCAATTCTCAGCGACGGGGGAATTCTTGAAAAACACGAGTCGTTTTACGACCCGGTATCCTTTCTCGCTTTCCTCAAAGAATCCGAGGAGGAACCGGACGTAATCCTGCTCGACGTGCATTTTGAAGGGTCAGGCCTGAGCGGAGTGGATATTCTGCCTTTCATCCGCGAGGAATATCCTTATATACCGGTAATTCTCCTTACCGGCATGGATGCCGAGGCTACCGACGAGGCCCAGTCGGACGTATTTACCTACTTCATTCCCAAGCCGGTGACCGAAGACCACCTGCTACGCATGCTTCACTTCTATCTCGGCAAGAGCAAGAAAAGCGCAGCGCAGATCAGCAGCCTCATGGCTGAAATGGAAGAGGTCAAAGGTTATCATCAGCTCCTTGAAGAGGAAGTGGAACAGCTTCAGGACGAGCAGCGCAGACGGGACGAAGAATCCCGCAGTGTCAGGACTGACGGAAAGGGATTTGAAAAAGTCACCGAAATACTGGAATCCCTGCTGACTAAAAGTGAAGCCATGCCCAGTTTCATCGAAGATCTGGAAAAGGTGTACTCCACCCAGTTCAAACTGTTCAAGAAGGTCATCGAAACCCTCATCCGTTTCGATGTGCAGGATTCCGGAACTCCGGGTATGAACATCCACAAAGTCAAAGGCACCCAGAACGTTTTCAGTGCCCGTCTGTCCAGAAAGGTGCGGCTGTTTTATTACAGCTCGGCTAAGTCCACACGAAAAAGGCTTTTAAGATTGGACATTTACCACGACACCAAGGGGATGGACAAGTGGATTAAAAACAACTACCATTCTTACGCTGAAATAGAGGAGTAGCCTTAAGGTTACCCGTTAAAACAAAACCAGTCAGTTTCCCGCGACGCAGTGCCATAACCCCGCGGGAGACGATCAGGATAGATTATCGATATGGAGCTTAAAGCCACCAAATTTCCGGCCTGGCTGTGGCCCCTTGCCTTCGGGCTGGGCACAGCCTACCTTGTCGCGTCTTTTATCCCGCTGCCCAAGGCAACCGCGCCCATACTAGGGGAATCGTTTTCTTCCAATACCGCCGACAAGATTTCCAGGGACTCCAAACTGATATTGGAAAAAAACATACTCGGTCTGGATAACCCCACTGAAATACAGCAGAAGGCCACCGTCACCCCCAGCACATGGCAGTTGGTCGGTATTTTTACCGGCGGAACAGATATGGCTGTATTCCGCATCAAGGATGAAACGGTCATCCTGCGGGAAGGCGAAGAATACGAGGGCTGGACACTTTTCGAAATCAAACCGCAATACGTGATCTGGAGATACGGGCGAGAAGAAAAAAAGATCGCCATGTGGGAACAGGGTCAGACCCTGCAACTGGTACGCGGCAAAACAAACAAGATCGTTGTTGAGCGGGCTCAAGCCAATGAAGTTCTTGAAGATCCCAACGCATTCCTCAAGCAGGCCCTTTTCAAACCCAACAGCAAGAACGGTAAGACAATGGGCTTCCGGGTCACCAACATCCGCTCCAATTCCCTGCTCCAGAAAATGGGACTTGAAGACGGCGATGTGCTCATGCGTGTAAACGGTGAAATGATCACCGGCCCGACCAAACTGCTGCAGGTCTACGGCTCCCTCGCCGGAGCCTCAGCCATTTATGTTGATGTAGAACGTAAAGGCCAGATGCTCTCTCTGGTTGTTGAACTGAAATAGGAACCCGATCCGCAAATGCCAACTTACCAATACCGAGCGGTCACCGCAGAAGGAAAAAAGAAAAAAGGCTTTGTGGAGGCTTCCTCGCAATCGAGAGCCTTTGCTACCCTACAGTCCAAGGGGCTGATGCCCCTGCGCCTTGAGCAGGTTAAATCAGGCCAGAAGAAGGAAAGCTCCACCGAATCCCTGACGTCATCGCTTGCCATGGGCGGCAAGATCAGGCTCGGCGAATCCTTTTATTACCTGGGTATTCTGCTCCAGAGCGGTACGGCATTGGCGCAGTCGCTGGATATGATGGCCCGCATGACCGGGGGCAAGGCCAGCCGCACCTGGATGGAAATCCGCGATGCCGTACAATCCGGGGAAAGCTTCTCTTCCTGCCTCGCCAAATACCCGAAGATTTTCCCGCAGGTCTACGTGGGGATGGTTCAGGTAGCTGAATCCGTGGGCAAGCTCGGCGATGTACTGGAAAACATAGCTAAATACGAAGAAGAGCGCGCTGAAGTAAGCGGAAGACTGATGACTGCCATGGTTTACCCGGTGGTAATCCTGATGATCGGCATGGGCGCGGTATATTTTCTACTCTCCGAAGTCCTGCCCAAGATCACTGGTATCTTCAAGGCAGCAAAAGGAGAGCTTCCCACATCCACAAAAATAGTCGTAGCTCTCGGTAACACCCTTGAAAGTATGGGACCCATGGCTCTGATCATTCCCATGTGCATTATTTTCGCACTGGTCAGCGCCTATAAATCCGTCCCGAAATTCCGGGAAAAGGTGGATGAGCTGTTCTGGAAGATGCCTCTGGTTCAAAAAAGCACGCTGGCCCGCTTTTCCGGCATTCTCGGCTTCCAGATCAATGCCGGTATTCCGCTGGTACAGGGCATGGAAAGCTCGGCAAATGCCGTCAACTCAACATTTTTCAAGAAAAAAATCGCTGAAGCCCGTGAAGAGGTAGCCACCGGACGCTCCCTGAGCACGGTGCTGGCCGAGCAGAAAATCTATCCCGATATCTACATCCTGACCCTGACCGCCGGCCAGAAATCAGGCGAGCTCGGCAAGTTCCTGCAACGCATGGGCACAATCTTCGAAAGAGACGTGGACAACTTCATGAAGAGAGTGGTGGCGCTTGCTGAACCCATGCTGCTGCTGTTCATCGGCATGCTGATCGCTTTCATCGTAATCGCCATCATGGGTCCCATTTTCGACCTGACCACTCTCGTAAAATAGGTAACAGATGACAGAAAAACAGCTTTCGGACTTTATAAAACGCGGCCGGGAAGTCCTTGAAATCGAAGAAAAAGGTCTGGCTGCCATACGCGAAGACCTTGACCTGAACTTTGCCCGGGCAGTGGAAATTCTGGCCGGATGCAAAGGACGCGCAATCATAACCGGGCTGGGCAAGTCCGGACTCGTGGGCCGCAAAATTGCGGCAACAATGTCCTCAACCGGAACTCCGTCCTTTTTCCTGCATCCGGTTGAAGGAGCCCATGGCGACCTTGGCATGGTCCGCGAGGAAGACGTGGTCATTGCCATTTCAAACAGTGGAGAGACCGACGAGCTCAACGCACTGCTTCCGGCCATCCGTTCTTTCGGCACTAAAATCATATCCATCACCTCGGAAACGAAATCCACAATGGGCCGTCTTTCCGATGTGGTCATCAGGACCAAGGTTCCCTGCGAAGCCTGCTCACACGGACTGGCGCCGACCGCCTCCACAACGGCAGCACTAGCAGTGGGCGATGCCCTCGCTGTCTGCCTGATGGACCACAAGGACTTCGACAGCAAGGACTTCAAAAGATTTCATCCCGGAGGTTCGCTTGGCCGCAGGCTGACGCTCTGCATCAGCGAAATCATGCACAAGGACAATATCCCTTCAGTTTCGCAGCACAGCCCGCTCTCAGAAGCCCTCACCGTGCTCGACAAGGGCCGACTGGGACTGGTAGCCCTGACCGATAACGACAAACTAAGCGGGGTAATTACTGACGGCGATGTCCGCAGGCTGGTCTGTTCCGGAGAATTCAGCACAGATAAACTCGCTGCCGAAGTCATGGCCAGAAATCCGCTGCACATAACCTCGGACATGTCCGCGGCGCAGGCACTGGATATAATGGAATCAAAAGAGATTACAGTGCTTCCGGTAGTCTCCGATGATGGCGTCATCACCGGCATGGTCCACCTTCACGACCTGCTCGGCAAGGGACGGCTCAAATTCGCCGACAACGTGCGCAGCTAGAATGCCCCCGGAAGGCCGCCGGAGGCATCTCTTAAAGAAAAACGCGTAGTACATCAAAATAAGCCCCGCAGGGCCGCCAGAGGCAGACATGTGTGGAATTGCCGGTTTTATTGACCTGTCCAGATCTTCCGATACCAAAAGACTTGAAAGAATCGCCCGCAAAATGGGTGATGCGCAGAACACACGCGGCCCTGACGGGTCCGGGCAATGGTCCGACCCTGAATGGGGCATCGGACTGGACCACCGCAGGTTGGCCATTATCGACCTGACAGTTGAAGGCATGCAACCCATGCACTCCCGGTCCGGACGCTTCGTGACCGTCTACAACGGCGAGATATACAACTACCGGGACCTGCGTGCCGAACTGGAAAAAGCCGAAGGCTTCTCCGGCTGGCGCGGCCATTCCGATACCGAAGTTATGCTCGAAGCCGTGGAGCAATGGGGATTCGAACGCGCCCTTGAACGGTTCAGCGGCATGTTCGCTATCGCCATGTGGGACCGCGAACAGCACTGCCTCTTTCTTGCCCGTGACCGCATGGGCGAAAAGCCCCTGTATTATTCAAAACAGGGTGGAAATTGTCTTTTCGGGTCGGAACTGAAGGCTCTCATGGGGTACAAAAAGTACTTCAAAAGAGAGATCGACCGCACTTCCCTGACCGCCTACCTGCGCTACAACTACGTTCCGGCACCGCGGACCATTTTCAAGGACACGTACTGCCTCATGCCCGGCACATGGACCTGCATAAGACCTGACGGCGAAATCATGGAGCCACGCCCGTACTGGTCCCTGCTGGATTGTGCCCGCGAAGCACAGGACAGGATTTTCACTGCCCCGGATGAAATGATCATCGAGACGCTGGAAGATCTGCTGCTAAAAGTCATTGAACGGGAAATGATCTCCGACGTGCCTTTGGGGGCCTTTCTGTCCGGAGGAATTGATTCGTCACTTATCGTCGCCCTCATGCAGCAATGCGCTCTGGCCCCGGTGCGGACCTTCACCATCGGCTTTGACGATGAAGCGTATAACGAGGCAGATGATGCCAGACGGGTTGCCGCCCATATCGGAACCCAGCACACCGAGCTTTACGTTTCACACAGGGACGCGCTCGATATCATTCCGCAGATTCCGCAGATCTGGGACCAGCCCTTTGCTGATGCCTCCCAGATTCCCACGCATCTTGTTTCACGCATGACCCGGAAACACGTCACCGTGGCCCTCTCCGGCGACGGCGGAGATGAGCTTTTCGCCGGCTACAACCGCCATTTCAAGGGCTGCTCCATCTGGCAGAAGCTCAGTTCTTTTCCCGCCCCGCTGCGCGCACTGGCGGCAAAGGCCATTTCCGGCATTTCACCGGCAAGCTGGAACAAGGTATTCAAATTATACGAGCCGTTCCTGCCGCCTAGCCTCCAGATGCGCCTCCCCGGTCAGAAGCTGCATAAGCTGGCGGATGTCATGGGTGCAAAATCCGCCACCGAATACTACCGCAATCTGGCCTCCTGCTGGCTGGACCCGGACAAGATGGTCAAACGCGGCGGCGAAGCTCCCGGACCGTTCCAGTACACGGACAATCAGCCTTCACAGGACAACCTGACGTCGTGGATGCAGTACATGGACGCGGCAACCTATCTGCCCGACGACATCCTTACCAAGGTTGACCGGGCTGCAATGGGCATCAGTCTTGAGACAAGGGCTCCCTTCCTCGACCATGAGGTGGTGGAATTCTCCCAGCGGCTGCCCATGCACCTGCGCGTACAGAACGGCAGTTCCAAGTACGCCCTGCGCCAGATCCTGTACAAATACGTGCCGCAGGAACTCATCGAACGTCCCAAGATGGGCTTCGGAGTTCCCATCGACAGCTGGCTGCGCGGCCCCCTGCGGGAATGGGCCGAAGGACTGCTTTCCAACGAACGTCTGGACAGGGACGGATATTTCCGCAGCGCGCATGTCCGGCTGGCTTGGCTGGAACATCTCACCGGGGCCAAAGACAATCAGTACAGAATCTGGAACATCCTTATGTTCCAATCATGGTGCGATCACTGGGAAATAGAGTAATGATCCAACCAGCCGTGGCAAAGCCTATCGAATAATTTTGACGTGATGGGATCCGGGAAAGGGAACTTTTGCAAAAGTTTTTCTTCCCCGGTCACTGGAGGCTTAAATGAAAATTGCTGTAATAGGCGGCTACGGTCCGTCACTGATAAATTTCCGAGGCCCCATGCTCAGGGCCATGAAAACTGCCGGGCACGAAGTATACGGCATAGCACCGCTGGATTCGCCAACTGTTCCTGACGAACTTGCAGCCATTGGCATAAAATACGTGCAGGCCCCTATTCAGCGCACAGGCATGAATCCGCTGAAAGACCTCCGTGCACTGCTGGCGCTGGTCAGAATCCTGAAAGAAATCAAGCCGGACGCGGTGCTTTCCTACACCATCAAGCCGGTAATCTACGGCTCCATCGCAGCCCGTCTGGCAGGCGTGAAGAACATCTGCTCCATGATCACCGGGCTGGGCTACGCCTTCGGTCAGACCTCCGGCAAACGGGGACTCCTTTTCAAACTGGTCAAGGCCATGTACAGGGCAGGACTGTACTTCAATAGCGGAGTCATGTTCCAGAATCCCGATGACCGAAACATTTTCATGGATCTGGGTATCATCCCAAAGCGCAAGAACACCGTCATAACCAACGGTTCCGGGGTGGACATGGACCACTTTGCCCCAGCTCCACTCCCGGAAGACAGCCCGGTATTCCTGTGCATTTCGAGGCTGCTGAAAGAAAAGGGAGTGCGTGAATTTGCCGAAGCGGCCATACGGCTCAAAGCGAAATATCCTGCTGCGGAATTCAGGCTGGTCGGCCCGCACGACCATGGCCCGGACTCCATCTGTGAGAAAACCATTGCAGGCTGGCAGGCTGCGGGAGTGCGTTGCACAGGACCGGAAGATGATGTACGCGAAGAGCTGCGCAACTGCACCGTATACGTGCTGCCTTCCTACCGCGAAGGCACCCCGCGCTCGGTACTTGAAGCCATGTCCACCGGACGGGCCATTGTCACCACCGATACAGCAGGCTGCAGGGAAACGGTCATGGAAGGACAGAACGGCTATCTGGTTCCGGTCAAGGATGTCGATGCTCTTGAGGCTGCCATGGAAATGTTCATCAACCGGCCGGAACTGGCAGATGCCATGGGCAGGGCTTCCCTTGATTATGCGGCTCAAAAATACGATGTAAACAAGGTCAACCAGACCATTATAAATTTCATGGGATTATAGACTATGACCGTTAAAAGATGTTTCGACCTCACGGTTTCAATCGCGGCCCTGATCCTTTTCTTCCCCGTGCTGGTGGGAGTGGCCGTTGCCATCCACCGCAAGATGGGCGGAGGTATTTTCTTTATCCAGAGAAGGCCGGGCCTGCATGGCAAACCGTTCAACATCATCAAGTTCAAGACCATGTCCGACGCACGTGACGCCAACGGAAACCTGCTCCCGGATTCGGAACGGCTGAGCCGGTTCGGCCGCATTCTGCGCTCAACTTCACTGGATGAACTGCCGGAGCTGATCAACGTCATCTTCGGGGACATGTCGCTGGTTGGTCCTCGCCCGCTGCTCATGCAGTATCTCGATCGCTACAGCCCGGAACAGGCACGCAGGCACGACGTCCTGCCCGGAATCACCGGCTGGGCGCAGGTCAACGGACGGAACGCCATCTCCTGGGATGACAAGTTCAAGCTTGATGTCTGGTACGTGGATAACCACAACCTGCTGCTGGACATCAAAATCCTCTGGCTGACTGTGGCGCGGGTATTCAAACGGGAAGGCATCAGCCAGCCCGGACAGGCTACCGCGCAGGAATTCATGGGCGGAAAGGGACAGGACAAGGCATGAAAAAAATCATCATCATGGGAGCTGGAGGCCACGGACAGGTGGTAGCAGATGCTTTGCTGCAGATGCAGGGAGCGGAACCTGTTGCCTTTCTGGACGAGAACCCGGATGTAGTCGGCACCGAGGTTATGGACATACCTGTTCCCGGCGGCAACTCAGCCATTAATGAGGTGGAGCATGATGGAATTGTCATCGCTCTTGGAAGCAACAGTCTGCGTAAAAAAATCTTCAATGAGCTCTGCTCCGCCGGGGAAAACCTCTTTACTGTTATCCACCCTTCGGCTGTTATTGCTCCCAATGTCAAAATCGGTTCTGGATGTATGATTCTGGCTGGCGCGGTAATCAATACCGGGGCCGAAATTAAAGACAACACCATCATCAATACCAACGCAACTGTGGAGCATCATAATATAATCGGCCCTCACGCTCATATTGCCCCAGGATCTACCTTAGGCGGACAGGTCGAGGTCGGGGAAGAATCCATGGTCGGCATCGGTTCCACAGTGCTGCCGCGGTTAAAAATTGGAAAACAGGCCATGCTCGGCGGCGGATCTACTGCCATCAAAGATGTCGAAGACGGAATGACTGTTGTCGGAGTTCCTGCCATCCCATTGAAAAAACAATAATTTCAGCAATAATTACTGCCGGTTTCCAAACGTATTCCATAACTGTACTTAAGAATCAAAATATAATATCAGACCCGTTGGTAACAGCGAATTTCACACATAAAGGAAGTCAGGCACATGTCTGAAAAAAATAGCGCCCGTATTTATCTGTCCCCCCCGCACATGGGAGGTTCCGAACAGGAATTTGTGCGGCAGGCTTTTGAAAGCAACTTCATCGCCCCGCTCGGCCCCATGGTCAACGGATTCGAACAGGAATTTTCGAAACTGAGCGGATTTGCCCACTGTGCAGCCCTCTCCAGCGGAACAGCCGCCCTGCATCTGGCCCTGCGGTTGCTGGGGGTGGGACACGGGGACATCGTTATCGCCTCTTCGCTGACCTTCATCGGCAGTGTCACCCCGATCACTTTCCTCGGGGCAGAACCTGTGTTCATTGATTCAGACTACAAATCATGGAACATGGACCCGGAACTGCTTGCCGAAGCTGTCGAGCATTATATTTCCATAGGACGCAAGCCCAAGGTGGTGGTTCCAACCGACCTCTACGGCCAGTGCGCGGACTACGACCGCATCCTTGAGATTCTTGAACCCCACGGCATACCGCTCGTTGTGGATGCCGCAGAATCTGTCGGAGCCACCTACAAGGATCGTCACGCCGGTAAAGGCGCGCTCATGGCCGCTTATTCCTTTAACGGCAACAAGATCATCACCACTTCCGGCGGAGGGCTGCTTGCTTCCGACGATGAAAAAATGATCTCCCGTGCCCGCTGGCTTTCACAGCAGGCCAAGGAACCTTTGCCGCACTACGAGCACAACGAGATCGGCTACAACTACCGCATGTCCAACCTCGTGGCCGCAGTTGGACGCGGACAGCTTGAAGTTGTACTCAAACGCGTCGAGCGTAAACGTGAAATTTTTGATTTTTATGCAAAGGAACTGGGAGAAGTCCCCGGATTGTCTTTCATGCCCGAGGCCGACTACGGCAGGTGCAACCGCTGGCTGACAGTCATGCTTGTGGACGAAGAAATCTTCGGGGCTGGGCCGGATAAAATCCGTATTACTCTTGAAGAGAGCAATATTGAGTCCCGCCCGGTGTGGAAGCCTATGCATATGCAGCCTGTTTTCAAGGATAATAAATCTTTCGGCGGCAAAGTAGGGGCAGACCTGTTCAAACGAGGTATCTGCCTTCCTTCAGGCACAGCCATGTCCGAAGATGACCTGAAACGAGTCGTTGAAATTATCAAAGGGTGCGGAAAATAGAAGATGATTCACAACCTGCGAAACGCAAATTTTTATCTCATGGTCCTTCTGGACCTGATCATCTTTGTGGTGGCCTTTTACGGGGCCTACCTGTTCCGTTTTGATTTTGCTCTTCCTGATTATGCCGGTGTGCAGTTCATGGAACTGCTCAAGTATACTGTCATAATCAAATTCTCGGTATTCCTCGGACTCGGTCTGTACCGCGGTATGTGGCGCTACACCAGCCTGCGCGACCTCTGGCATATCCTTGAAGCCACTTTCCTGCAGTCGCTGGTGCTGGTCACTCTGGTGCTCTACAAATTCGGTTTCGGCGGTTTTTCCCGTGGAGTATTCATCATCGACTGGCTGCTCACTGTTTTCATGTGCGGCGGAATCAGGGTATTGATCCGCTCCTTCTACGCCTACCAGGACGGCAATGCCATACACTTCATGCCTGAGGCCTGTCCGGTTGACGGAAATAACGTGCTCATCATCGGCGCCGGCAGGGCCGGAGAAAAAGTTGTCCGTGAAATTATGGGCAGCGGACAGCTCAAGTATCGTCCCATCGGATTTCTGGACAATGACAAGGCCAAACGGGGTCGTACCATTCACGGCATTCCAGTCCTCGGTCCGCTTTCAGACCTTCAGGAACTAGTGGATAACAAGTGCGTCAATGAAATCCTGATTGCAGTTGCGGAAGCTTCCGGACAGCAGATGCGCGAAATTGTTGATGCCTGCAAGCAGACAGGACGCCCTTACAAGATTCTGCCCGGCATGGATGAAATCATTAATGGAAAGGTCGGCATCAAGGCGCTTCGCGATGTCAGTTATCAGGACCTGCTCGGCCGTTCCCCTGTACAGTTGGATACGTCATCCATCAGTGAATACATTTCCGGAAAGACCGTGCTCGTTACCGGCTGCGGCGGCTCAATAGGATCGGAACTGGTTCGGCAGGTAGTGCGCTTCAATCCCGGACGCCTGATCCTTGTGGACTCCAGCGAAGCCAACCTCTACGGCATCCAGATGGAACTGCACCACGAGCTGAAATACCATGAATACGTGACCGTACTCGGTTCGGTTCAGGACATAGAGCTCATGGACTCCACCTTCGGACAATACAAACCCGAAACAGTCTTCCACGCAGCAGCCTACAAGCACGTTCCCATGATGGAGCGCAACCCGTGGCAGGCTGTGCATAACAACATCTGCGGCACAAAAAACGTCATGACCGCTGCCGACAGGCACGGTGTGGACCGCTTTGTGATCGTTTCCACTGACAAGGCCGTTCGTCCCACCAACATCATGGGCGCATCCAAGCGTGTGACCGAACTGCTCATGCGCCTTTTTCATAATTCGGAAACCACCTTCATGGCAGTACGCTTCGGCAACGTGGTCGGCTCGTCCGGTTCAGTCGTGCCCCTTTTCCGCCGCCAGATAGAAAAAGGCGGGCCGGTGACCGTCACCCATCCAGAAGTGACCCGCTACTTCATGTCCATTTCCGAAGCCGCACAGCTCATCCTGCAGGCCGGAGTCATGGCGGAGGGCGGAGAGATCTTTATTCTCGAGATGGGGCAACCCATCAAGATTGCTGACATGGCCCGCGACCTGATCCGCCTTTCCGGCAAGGAACCTGACCGGGACATCGAAATCATGTTCACAGGCCTGCGCGAAGGAGAAAAGCTGTACGAAGAACTCATCACCGAAGGAGAAGGAATCGTACGCACCGAGCATGACAAGATCATGGTACTCAAAGCCTTTGAGAACGACTTCGAAGCTTATGCGGAACAACTTAAAGACATGCTGCGCCGTATGGCTTCAGCTGCCGACAACTTTGACGGACAGGGAGTAAGAAACCTGCTGCACGAGGTTGTTCCGGAGTTTGATGAGAAAGGGTAGGATGTACCACCTGCCCTCACAGGCTTTTCTTTCAGAATGGCTTTGTGCAGTTTATATTTTCACACAAAGGAACTCAGTTACTGTTGACAGTTTGTTCAGAATAACCTAACAAACTCACATCATGCTTAAAGAATTATTCACATCAAAAACACGTATTAAGCTGCTGCTCAAACTTTTCCTTAACCCTGATGTTTCTTCATATCTTAGGGAACTGGCAGCTGAATTTGACGTCTCGCCTAACGCTATGAAAGAAGAACTGGACGGGCTAAGTGAAGCAGGCTACCTGAACAAAAAAAAGGAAGGCCGCTACATTTTTTACAACGCCAATTCCAAACATCCTTTCTTCCCTGAAATAAGCTCAATTGTCCGCAAATATATTGGAATAGATCATATCCTTGAATACGTCATTTCTACAATCGGAGATGTAGATTCGGTGTATGTACTTGATGACTATGCCAAAGGAATCGACTCCGGGCTGATAGACATACTCATAATCGGTAACGAGACCGACTCTGACAGAATTGGTGACCTTTGTACAAAGGCAGAAGAAGTCATCAAGCGCAAAATACGAATTATGGTCTTGAGCACGGCTGAATTCGATAAAACAAGCGACATTTATTTAAGACGACCTAATTGGAAGGTTGTTTAAAAACAGATCCATAAAATGGAGAATTAATCTCATGAATATTCCGTTTATTGACCTAAAAAAACAATACGCTCGAGTTGAAAAACAGGTGCGTAAAAACATTGATGCCGTTTTTGAACACGGAGCATACATCATGGGCCCGGAAATTCCCGCTCTTGAAAAAGAATTGGCTGATTTCTGCGGAACTAAACATGCGCTCGGGTGTGCTTCTGGAACAGATGCACTGACGCTTGCACTTATGACTCTTGATGTTAAACCTGGAGACGCAATCCTAACGACCCCGTTCACCTTCTTCGCAACAGCTGAAACCGTAGCTCTTCTCGGTGCCACCCCTGTTTTTGTAGACATTGATCCGGTGACCTTTAACATTGATCCTGAAAAACTGGACAAAACCATTGAAGCCCTCAAAGGAGCTGACAACGGCTGCGTCCTCCCCAAGGTTGACGGACTCACAGTCAAAGGTATTATTTCTGTCGACATATTCGGCCTTCCTGCCGACTACGATGCAATCAGAGCTATTGCCGACAAACATGGTCTTTTTCTGATAGAGGATGCAGCGCAGAGCTTTGGAGGTGAATACAAAGGCAAAAAAGCCTGCTCACTTGGCGACATCACCTGCACGTCATTTTTCCCGGCCAAGCCGCTTGGATGCTATGGAGACGGCGGAATGTGCTTCACCGACAATGATAACTACATCGAACTTCTCCGCTCCCACCGCATCCACGGTATGGGCCCAGACAGGTACGATAATGTACGTCTCGGCATAACCGGACGTCTTGATTCAATCCAGGCAGCCGCACTTCAGGCAAAATTTGAAATTTTCCCTGAAGAAATAGACCTCCGCGACAACGTTGCTGCGACTTATGCCGAACTTCTTTCTGGAATTCCCGGACTGACCCCTCCCTCAATCCCTGAAGGCTACAGGTCGGTTTGGGCTCAATACTGCCCCTTGGCATCCGATGCAAAACATAGAGAGAGGATTCAGGCCGCACTTGGAGAAAAGAAAATAGCCTCCCCCATATACTATCCCATCCCTCTACATCTGCAGACTGCCTTCAAGGGACTGGGATATAAAACAGGGGATTTCCCTGTAAGCGAAGATTCCGCGAGCCGAATCTTTGCCATTCCCATGCACCCGTACCTTGAGAGGGAGCAGCAGGAATACATCGCAGACATAATCAGAAACGCATAATATCAGTTTGAAGTAAGTAGGCAGCGGCTGCCTCAAAAGACAGTCGCTGCCATAAAAAGCAGAGCGCCATGCGAAAGACACTTATAATCGGCAACATTGCCGGTGCCGGATACAGGATAAAGAAGTCCTTACACAAAGCGGGAATGGATGTTGATATCCTTATCTCTGATAATGACATGTCTACTACCAATGATCCTTCATGGGAGGATACCGCAGCATTCAACGGCCGTGAATTCAGAACCTTTACCAATGCCCTGAACATTACTGAAGACAACTTACTGTACCGGAACAAGATTCTGCGCCAGCTATATCTGTACCCGAAAATCCGCAGCTACATTAAAAATGGATGCTATTCTTTCGGTATGCCCATGGGGATATGGCCAATCATATTTCATGATCTGAGAATTCCTTACGTATGGCTGTGCGCCGGAAGCGACGTACGGGAGGTTCTTGGCGGATCATCAGTTCTCTCCAGACTGATGCAGAACGCCATGAAAAGCTGTTTGGGAGTTGTAACGCCCGCAGACGATGGCATGCTGAAAATATTGCGGAAATACATCCCCGAAGACAGGATGCTTTTCATTCCGAACTACCCCATTGATGCCGAGATCTACACAAACGATGACCGAATTCCTAGTCCTTTTCGCATCTACCATCCCAGCAGACACCTCTGGTATGGACTTGAAACCTCTGTATCTAAAGCAAACAACTGTCTGATAGAGGCAGTTGCACGATTGCGTGAACAATACGATCTCCGCCTTGAAATGGCCGAATGGGGTAAACATCTGACCCAATCCAAAGAATTGATAAAAAAACTCGGACTGGAAGAAGTTACTGAATGGCACGGCCTGATTGATAAGCGCCAGATGGCAAATAAATACCAAAAGTCTAGCTGCGTAGTGGACCATGTTGGCTGGGGGATGGTTAGCCAAACCTCTATGGAAGGCCTTTCCTGCGGCAAGCCAGTGCTTGCTAATATGAGCTCGTCAGTATTTCGCCAGTTTCCCGACATTCCCATAATGAATGTGTATAATACCGAATCCTGCTACCAAGCTTTACATTCATTAGCTGCAGACCAGCTCCTTTATGACACAAAAAGAAAGGAATCTCACGCCTGGGTGCGTGACAATTGGTCGGTACAGGTAATGGGTAAAAAAATATCCGCATTTTTCGGCCTTGATTAGCCGGGATCGTTGAAGCACAGCAACTGTCCACAGAACAACAAGTAACTTGATTCAAATAAACTAAGCAGGGAGCATATAAAATGAAGTTAGGAATCCACATCGGTCACGACGCCACAGCCTGCCTCATCAGCGATAAAGTGATTGCTATCGCTGAAGAACGCGTTACGCGGATGAAAAACTACACCGGATTTCCTTTTCAGGCCATTTCAGAATGTCTGAAGATAAAGAAAGCAACTTTTGCTGAAATTGACGAAGTGATCATTGCAGGAACAAGCCTGAAAGATCTCAAATCATATCGCCCTGCAATTTATTTCGACAAAGTAAACGCTGATTTTTCAAACGAAGTGCCAGCACATATTCGCCTGAAAGCGGTTAAAGCATTCTTCAATTCAGAAACCCTCGGAGAACGTGTCGAAAAATACCTCAAGGAATCTGGGTTCAATGGCAAAATAAGTTATATAGACCACCATCTCGCCCATGTCGCATCCTCTTACGCTACATACCCTTTTGAGAACACTGTTATGCTCTCACTGGACGGAGGAGGCGATGGAATAAACTGGTCTTTGTACGAAAAGGACGGCTCGGAGTTCAAACTCTTGGCTTCAGCAGCAAATGTAAATGGTGTTGTACACGATTCTCCTGCAGACGTGTATGCCAATGCAACAAAACTGCTTGGATTCAAACGCAACAGGCACGAGGGCAAACTCACCGGACTGGCAGCCAGAGGTGTTCCTGTTGCACTTGATTACTTTCGCCAGTTGGTTCGCTTTGAGGAAGGTCAATTTGTTTGCCGCCTGCCCTATGCATCCAACTCTGTATGTGACAAATTATCAAGATACAGCCGTTTTCTAAGCAAAGGCATCATCTACCACACCAAGATGATCGACGATATGCAACAGAGTCTTTCCTGGGTCAAACGTGAAGACATCGCCTGCTCACTCCAAAAATGGTTTGAAGAAATTGTCCTTGAATTCGTCAGCTATTATGCCAACAAATTCAAACTGAAAGGCCGCAAAATTTTACTTTCTGGAGGAGCATTCGCCAACGTATTGCTCAACCAACGCATCCGAGATTTGGGACTATTTGAAAGCGTGTCAGTTGTTCCTAACATGGGTGATGGAGGGCTCGCTCTTGGGGCAGCTTATTATGCTCTTGATAGTGATTCGCGAAACAAACTTTTCAAATCGGTTCAAAAAAACGTATACTACGGGCCTGAATATTCCGAGGCTGAAATCAACGACGCCATAAAAGATGCCGGGCTTGAAGCTGTATCCCTCGGCGACATGGCCCCGGCAATAGCCGCAGACGCCCTGAACAAACAATACATTATAGGACTTTTCAATAAGGGAATGGAATACGGCCCCCGAGCTCTCGGTGCCCGCTCCATTCTGGCCAACCCTAAAGACAATACTATCAATGAATCAATCAACAAACGGCTGAACAGGACTGAGTTTATGCCTTTTGCCCCGTTCATCCTGAATGAAGACGCTGACCGTTGCTTACTGAATTTTGACTCGAATCAATACACAGCCGACTTCATGACTATTACTTATGATGTCAAAAGCATTATGAAAGAAAAAGCGCCCGCAGTTGTGCATGTTGATGGAACCGCACGCCCTCAAATCGTCTGCAGAGAAGAGAATTCACTCTATTATGACATTTTGAAATCATTCAGAGACCTCACCGGAATCCCAACTCTGGTTAACACAAGCTTTAACTCACACGAGGAGCCTATTGTTATGAGTCCACAGGATGCCATCAACTCGTACAAGACAGGCACAGTGGATATACTCATGCTCGGAGACAAAGCAATCATGAGCAAAGAAATCAAAAAAGATCTCGGTATTTAGAACTCTTCAAAAAATGAAACGGACCCTACTTGTCATCATAACCGACCGCCTTTCCCACATAATCGAGAAAGGCGAACTCATTGACCGCTACTATAATCCCGGCGAAGTCTTTAATGACGTCCATATCCTTATGACTAACGATGATAGTCCGGATAAGGCCGTCCTGCAACGAACTGTCGGAAATGCGAAGCTGACAATACACACCCTTCCTTCAGGATTGGGGTTGCTGTGTAGAACTCTCTGGCATCCGTTTCTGTTACGCAGATGGTCCGATAAGGCGGTAGACCTCGCAAAAGTAATCAGACCTCAGATGATCCGCTGTTACGGGAATTTCCTTAACGGATTCGTCGGCGCGAGAATAGCGGAGAAGCTCGGCATCCCTCTTTTCGTTTCTCTGCACACCCAACCGGATGAAACAAGAGCAACCCGAGAAGTAGATTTCAAAACAAAAGTATTTTATGCCCTTTCCCGACGCCTTGAATCATACACACTTAAGCGGGCTGACAAAGTAAGTTGCGTCTATGGTTCTATCCTTGATTATGCTTCAAAGCGTGGCGCTGGCGATCCGTTTGTAGCATACAATGTGATCAACCCTGGTCGGCTGATAAGGAAAAGAAATTATGAATCTTCCGGCCCGTTGAAAATTCTTTATGTTGGAAGAATCATCCAGGCCAAAAACCCGGAAAATATTATAAAGGGAATGGTTGGCCTTGATGCAACCCTTACCATAGTTGGAAGCGGTGCAAAAAGTCATGAGCTGATGTCCACCGTAACAGAGTTGGGGCTTGAAAAGCAGGTAAAGTTTATCCTGAACATGGCCAATGATCAACTTTGCGCAACTATGCACACCTACGACATATTTGCCGGCCACTCACAATACAGCGAGTTCCCTAAAACAGTACTTGAAGCCTCTCTTTGCGGATTGCCCATTTTATTCAATTCGCGTAGGGGAACCCCTGTCCCTGAATTTGATAATAACCTGGCTCTTATGGTTGAAGATTCTCCGGCAGGATACAATTCAGGAATCAGATTTTTTTCAGATAAAAACAACCGCAACGAATACGGGAAACGCGCCGCCCAGATAGCTGACCGCAACTGGGAGCCTGTGCACGCAGAAAAAGTATTTGCTGATATCCACAGGGAGCTGATTGCCTGATGAAAAAATCCATTCTTTTCATAGCATACGATTTTCCCCCAATCCTTTCTCCTGAATCCATCCAGGTCCAGCGTCGGGCAATAACCCTGGCCAGGAACGGACACAGGGTGCATGTTCTCACATCCTGCGAACAGCCTGACTTTGAATTTCTGGACGAGGAGCTGTCCAGAGATCATGAAAACCTGACCATCCACAGGATCAATAAACTTCCTGCCGAGAAGTGGCTGCACTACCTGTACGGTGGACTGGAAATCACCGACCGTAAATTCTGGTGGAAATTTCCTGCTGCAAAGGCTGCGATCAATATTATCAGAGAATTCAAAGTAGACACCCTCTACACCCACTCTACCCCGCTGGTAAACCATCTTGCCGGTCTTGCGGTTAAGGAGACTGATCGCAAACTGCATTGGACCGCACACTTTTCCGATCCATGGACTCTTAATCCGTACATCAAGTATCGCACCTGTCTGCAGAAAAAAATCAATAAGCTTTATGAAAAAACGGTTATAACCAGAGCTGACACAATCACTGTCACCTCTCAGAAAACGAGAGATCTCTTCATCAAAGGTCTCGGAGCTGAACCCGCAAAAACAAAGGTTCTGCCCCATGTTTACGATCCTGACCTTTACACCCGTAAAAAAAGCGACACCGGCAAAAAAATAGTTGCCCATACCGGCAACATCTACGGCTTACGCTCGGTAGCTCCGTTTATTGAGGCAGTGAAGAAAGTTCGTCCTGACAACCTTGAGTTCCACTTCTACGGACGCATGAAAGACGACGAACGCAAACTGGCAGAAGAAAAATGCCCGGGACACATTAAAATTTTCAGCCCAGTGCCTTATCTGGAGTCCGTTCGAGTGCTTTCCGAAGCTGACATCCTCATGGTCGTCGACGCACCACTGAAAGACTCCCCTTTTTTCCCGTCCAAGCTGGCGGACTATATCGGGGCGGGCAAACCCGTGGCTGCGCTGACTCCTCTGTCTTCGACAACAACAGATATTATCCGGAGCATACAGAAGGACCTGCTGGTCGCCGACAGCTCCGATGTGCCCTCTATAGCTGCACTGATACGGCGTATGGGCAATGTGAACTCATCGACCCTCATTGATGAAGGCAAGAACATCTATAACATGAACAACAGCTACGATAAAATTCGAGAGGCCCTCATTGATTAATAATGCCAAGATACTTGTTACTGGCGGAGCTGGAGCCATCGGTCTGAATCTGATCGAACGGATGCTCGGAGCCGGGGTCGGTTCCGTGATGGTTATCGACAATCTTTCTTCTGGGTACAAAAACTATCTTCCAGCTGATGACAGAATCACTTTTATCAAAGCCGACATAGGCAATATTGATACCTATCGTACGGAGATGCATGAATTTCAGCCAGACTACGTCTTCCATCTGGCTGCACATTTTGCCAACCAGAATTCAGTTGATCATCCCTTCAAGGACGTGCAGGCCAATATAATCGGCACCATGAATCTGCTTGAGATATGTAAGAAAAACGAGAGGCTCAAAAAATTTGTATATACCTCTTCCTCCTGCGTGTACGGCAACTCTGCCGTCATGCGTGAAGACGACTATATATACCCCCACGAAACGCCGTATGCCATAAACAAATACACCGCTGAGTTATACGTAAAGTACTACGCATCCATGTACAAAATTCCGGCTGTATCCATACGAGTATTCAATACCTATGGACCGTATGAGCCACATGGTGCGTATCGCAACGTAATTCCGAATTTTATCGTGCGGGCCATCAAAGGCGAGCCTCTGTTCATTACCGGAGACGGAACTGAAACCCGCGACTTTACCTTCGTGGGCAATACCGCCCAGTTGCTGACCCTGGCCGCAATTTCTGAAGTAATAAATGGTGACATTTTCAATGGCGGGACCGGCAAACCGACCAAAATCATCGACCTTGCAAAGATGATCATCGAATACACCGGATCCTCTTCCGAAATTGTATTCAAGGAAAGACGTAACTGGGATGCGGTAAAGGACCGTCTGTCAGACATATCCAAGTCAAAGGAAAGACTCGGGTATGAACCTGAAGTGCCGCTTGAGACCGGCCTCAGGCGGACTGTTGACTGGTATGTGAATGATTATGAGATTGAAGACTAACTGCAAATTATTGCAAGGACCCCCAGAACAATGATCAGTAAGATCAAAGCACTGACTACAAAAAAACAGAAAAGGACAATCTTCGGCCTGATTGTCCTTTCTATTATCATATCTGCGATTGAAACTGTCGGGATTTCGGCCATTCTGCCTTTTATCTCGGTTGCAAACGACTTTTCCCTTGTTACGAATAATGAATACTACAGACTTGCTTACGAACTGTTTAGTTTTAACTCTCCAAGATCGTTTGTACTAATCTTTGGTTATATCCTTGTAGGATTTTACATCATACGTGGGTTTATAAATCTTTTCTACTTTTACCTGATCCACAACTTCTCTCAAGGTATGTATCTGTCGCTAGCAACCAAGCTGTTCTCAAATTATGTGAATATAAAGTACCAAGATATGACTACTCGCAACAGTTCAGATCTATCCAAAAAACTTATCACGGAGACTGAATACGCCTCAAAGTTTTTCTATTCAATGCTGCTTCTTATATCTGAACTATTTGTATCTACATTTTTATACATTGCACTTCTTATTGTTGACTATAAAGTGACCTTGGCCCTAACAGCATTTTTGGGACTCATGGTGCTTTTCCTGCTCAAAACAGTTTCTGTCCTCATTAAGAAAGAAGGGGACAAAAGAAATACATTTCAAGAACGGTACTACCGGGCAATCAGCGAAACTCTTGGCAATCTCAAATTCATCAAACTGCTTTCAAGTGAAAAAGCCGCTATCGGCAACCTTGAAATTTCCGGAAAGGGCTATACCCGTGCAATGGTGTTGAACAACACATACAATACAATTCCACGTCTTTCCTTGGAAAGCATCGGGTTCTCCCTCTTGATCGGAGCACTGCTTATTGCATTGATGAAGGGCGAAAATGTTTCGGTCATAATTCCCATGGTTACACTTTTCGCCCTGGCAATGTATCGGATGCTTCCTTCTGTAAACAGGATCCTAAGCTGCTATAACAACATGCTTTACTATTCCAAAACACTGGATCTCATTTACGAAGACTACGATATTGAGATCCACAAGCTGGGCAGCAACCCTGTAAGTTTTGATAATGTGATAAGCATCAACAACCTTTCGTTCAAGTACAAGGATACCAACGTCCTTGAAAACGTATCCTTACGGATAAAAAAAGGTGATAAAATTGCTCTCATAGGGGAAAGCGGATCCGGGAAAAGCACGCTGGCCGACATCATAATTGGTATGTACACCTCATATTCTGGAGAAATCAAAGTTGACGATACAATTCTCAGCGAAAATAACCTTCTGTCGTGGCGTGCAAAAATCGGTTATATCCCACAGTCTATTTATCTATTTGACTCAACTGTAGCCGACAACGTTGCTTTTGGACGGGAATATGACGAGAATAGAATTTCCCGGTCACTTGAACAGGCCAGAATAATGGAGCACCTTCATAAGAAAGACGGCCTTGAAACAATTGTAGGCGAAAACGGAACACAGCTTTCCGGGGGCCAGAAGCAGCGCATAGGTATAGCTAGAGCGCTATACGGTGACCCAGAAATTTATGTCCTTGATGAGGCAACGGCAGCTCTGGACAAGGAGACTGAAAAGCAGATCATGGAGCAGCTGTTTGAAATTGGAAAGGACAAAACGCTGATAATTATAGCCCATCGACTTTCCACTATTGCACGATGTGACCGGGTATACAGGGTTGCGGACAAAACCCTGCACCTGGTAGAAAACTCAAACCAGCACTGAACCCAAGGAGAATGATATGAACTCTCAACGCTTATCTGCTGCTTTCGCAGGAGTGCATGGCAAAGAAGACGCCTACGAATACCTTAGAACTGAAGGAGCTGTACAGATTCTGGAGAAATGTTATAAAACTGAGGACAATGAATTTGCACCTCAGTATGCAGACTTGGCCAGACTCCACAAAGCCATCCGTTCTCGTAAGGCCTTTACTGTCCTTGAGTTTGGTGTTGGATACTCCACTATCATCATGGCTCATGCTCTGCTGAAAAACAAAGAAGAATGGGACTCTCTCGAAAATAAGCCCAGAGTAAGAAACAGTACAATGTTCCAACTGCATTCAATAGACGCTGCAGAGAAATGGATAGCTGTTACTGAGAGCAAAATTCCTGAAGAATTGCGTCCAATTATTACACTGCACCATTCAGAAGTAAGTGCTGGACTTTTTCAGGATAGAGCCTGCCACTATTACGATGCCCTTCCTGATGTTGTGGCAGACTTCATCTACCTTGATGGCCCCGACCCTCAGAATGTTAAGCCGACAGCTTATTCACAGTGGGACAACTTCGATAAAGTCGTCATGTCCGGAGACCTGCTTAGAATGGAACCCGTCCTTCTGCCCGGCACCTGTATCCTTGTAGATGGCAGAACTGCTAACGCACGTTTTCTCAAAGCCCATTTTTACCGAAATTGGACATGTGAAAGGAATTCGGATTCAGATGTAACTGTTTTTGAACTTCAAGAAGCCCCATTAGGAAAAATTTCCGAATCAACGCTCCAGTTCTGTCTTGGGGACAGGATTAGAGACTGGAACTAATTATTAAATTATAACAGAGTCTTTTGCGACATTTAGTTCGCGAAAGACTTCACTTATCATACAGAGCACATTGATGGATAATAACTCCAAGAAACTGACCATACTATTTATTGATAGACCACGGCTAAGACCTCTTTTTTTAGAAACAATAGAATCAATGAAAGAACGATTCAATATTGTGGTCCTAGCTGTGCAAAGTGCTATGCCAGAATACACCTGTATTCCTGGCATATATGTTGAACAACATATCAACGACAAAGACGTCTCCTCTGGTCAGCAAATTCTCAAACACAATCCACAAGTGGTCCAGGAAATCGAGAGAGAACTTGGTATCAATTGCTATAAATGCAACATTAACTATCTTCTGTATAGAAAATTTGCCAGCAAGTATGGGGTGGGAGAGTCGCATCGGTTTGAGAATGAACATATCCCTGAACTTCTAGTCATGAACTACTTTAGGATAAAAACAATAGTTGAAAAGTACAATGTTGATTATGCGTTCTTTGAGACTATTGACACTCTTGACACTGTAATTCTTGAGGCAATGGCCCAAAAAGGACTCATTTCTCAGACCCTTGAACGAGGAATCCTCTCTATAGGAGGGAAAGTAAGAACAAGAATTGCGTCTGGGAAATTTAAACGGAGTCCTAAACTTAACTATGTATACAGCAACAAACTTTTCTCTACAGAAGCAATGGACTGGGCCAAAGACCTTGTAAACAAAACCAAGGATAAACGCCAGGTATCACTATATGACCTGACCCACATGAAAATGGGGGCGACCATCCCTAAGTATTCGTTTTCGGAAATTAAAAATAAAGTCGAGAGAGTAATTAATAATGGGGAGTCTTTCATCCCGGCAATTCTTAAACAGAAGAACAGACTGCTGTCTGCAAAATATTTTGCAAATGAGCTTCCAGCGGGAAAATTGATTGCATATTTCCTGCAGATGACCCCGGAAGCCAGCATGTGCTACCAGACTCCTAGATATGCAACGCAGGAATACCTGATCGAACAGGCTGCCATCAACGGTAAATACGGTTACTCGATTGTTGTAAAAGAGCACCCCAGAGCCTTCGGAAACAGGCCAAAATCCTTCTATGAGGAACTTTCCTTTTTACCCAATGTGACTCTCCTTCCACCATCGTTCTCCAACAGAGAACTACTGCTAAACAGCGAGGCTGTCTTGAGCGCTGGTGGAACAAGTCCCAGCCTTGAAAGCCTAGTAAGCGGAACCCCTGTAATCACGGTTGGACATCCTTATTTTGATGTGTGCACCAATGTACACAATATAGATCGACCTGAAGATCTCTGGGACATAATTGAAGATATAGAATTTGATGAGCAAGGGCGGATAGATTTTCTGGCAGCTCTTTACGAAGCCAGCTACACTCACCCTGAAGCAAATACTATCTATGGCTTTACTAAAGCAACTGGCCTAGGCCCTATTCTGGCACAAGCTCTCGAAGATGAAATTGATCTTTATGAGAGAAAACTTCTCATATCTGAATACTAAGGCCATCCCTTAATAAGGCACGAGGATCAATTACAATGAATACTTTTTTCCTTGATCAATTCTCCATTGGCGACACAAAAGTTGGAACCGGACAGCCATGCTATACTATTGCAGAAGCGGGGGTAGCTCATTTTGGGTCTATGGAAAAAGCGCACAGACTGGTGGACCTTGCCGTTGAAGCCAAGGCCGATGCCGTTAAATTTCAAATTTTCCAAACAGACGAACTTATTTCATCTGCGTCAGGAGAGTGGAAAGACCGTTTGCGGTCAAAAGAACTTCCTTATCAGGCTTTTTCCGAAATCGCAGACTACTGCGCCCATAAAGGAATCACTTTTCTGGCAACTGCCCATGATGAACCCAGCCTAAACTTTCTGGATACACTCAATGTGCCTGCATACAAGATCGGTTCAGGAGAAGTAAGTAACTGGCCATTTCTTGAAATGATCGCCTCCAGGGGCAAACCGGTTATTCTCTCTACCGGTATGTACACTGCTGAAAATATCGCCGATGCACTTAATATTTTCCATAAAGCATCAAACCCACAGATTGCAGTTTTGCATTGCGTAACGAGCTACCCAACTCCGCCGTCAGATGTAAATCTGCGCGCCATGGCTTTTATTAAAGACAAATTCCGCGTCGTGACCGGATTTTCCGATCATACTGAAGGATTTCACATCCCACTCGCCGCGGTTGCTTTAGGTGCACAGGTCATTGAAAAGCACATTACCCTTGACTTTAACATCCCCAACGCGCAGGACTGGAAGGTCTCGTGCGGACCCGACAATCTTGGGCTTTTCATTTCCCAGATCAGGGATATTGAAGACTCACTAGGTATATGTGAGAAAAAACCGGTTAAATCTGAAATTACAAGTATTGACTGGGCTCGAAAAAGTATTGTCTCAGCAAGTCAGATTAAAAAGGGTACAATTCTCAGCAAAGAACATTTTGTTTTCAAACGCCCCGGGACAGGAATCCCTCCGTCTGAAATTGGACTTATTATTGGCCGCACGGCTAAATCGGATATAGCTAAGGACACTGCCATTACTCAGGAGATGCTCTGTGAATAAACGCAAAATATGTGTAGTGCTGACCACCCGCGGTAACTATGCAAAAATGAAGTCCGTGATGCACGGCATTGTGGAAAGCGATAGCCTTGAGCTCCAGCTTATTATTGCAGGAGGTATCGTTCTACCCAAGTACGGTCACAACATTGCCAACCTGATTAGCAGTGAATTTAAGGTTGACAGACACATCCACTATCTTGTGGAAGGCGACACACCTATGACTATGGCCAAGTCAGCAGGACTGGCCATTACTGAATTCAGCACAGCTTTCGAAAACTTATGCCCTGATGCGGTCGTCGTTATTGCGGACCGCTTTGAATGTCTCTCAATCGCAATGGCTTCAAGCTACATGAATATCCCAGTAATCCATCTTGAAGGTGGAGAAGTATCAGGATCTATTGATGAATCCGTTAGACATGCGATCACCAAACTTTCTCACATCCACTTCCCAGCAACGGAGGATGCTGCTCAAAGAATCATCAAAATGGGTGAAGAAAAAGAAACCGTTTTCACTGTAGGCGGAACAAGCCTTGACGTGATCCGCAACATCGACACATCCAGATCCAAACTTAAAGAATTCAACGACATCGGTGTTGGTGCTGAAATAAACTTGTCCGGCGATTATTTTGTTGTAATCCAACATCCAGTCACCACTGAATACAGCAAAAACATGGAGCATCTGACGGAAACTGCAAAGGCAATTACTGATCTTGGTATGCCAACAGCATGGATATGGCCCAACATGGACGCCGGGTCTGATGAAATTTCAAAAGGAATCAGGACATTCAGGGAGAAATGCAATCCCGTAAATGTGCGATTCTTTAAGGGACTGCCCATACAGCTCTATGCCCCGCTTCTGGCTAATGCATCCTGCATAATTGGTAACTCCTCAAGCGGTCTGCGCGAATCTGCCTTCCTCGGAACTCCCTGTGTAAACATCGGAACAAGACAGGCTGGCAGAGAACGTGGGCAGAATGTTTTAGACTGTGGATATAGTTGTTCGGAAATAATCGAGAAAGCAAAGCAGCAACTTGCGCATGGCCGATATGAGCCCGACCATTTATATGGAGACGGGTATGCTGGAGAAAAAATAGTGAATATTCTTGAAAACTTTTCCTTCAACATTCAGAAACAGATTACATATTAATATGAAACCAACACTCATTTACTATTCGATATCCAAATACAGAGAAGAAAATAAATCTCTTTTACACAGGTTGTTTGATATTATTGAACTGGACAACCCTTCTTTTGATACCCCTGAAATTTTGGCTAAAGCGTCAGCAATAATTGCCCCCCTTGGTTACTACGTAGGCCAAGAAAAAATGGACCGCATGCCTAACCTGAAAGTCATCGGCTCAAATACAACCGGACACCCGCATATTGACGTTGAATACGCTGCAGAGAAAGGCATCGCTGTCCATACGCTGAAATATGAAAAAAATCTTCTGAAAACCATCACACCGACAGCTGAGCTAACCTGGGGTCTCATCATCGCCGTAACACGCAACATGCGATCTGCAATGCGCTCTGTGATTGAAGGCAACTGGGATAGGCGCCCCTTCGGTGGACCAGCCATGCTCTCACGAATGAGCCTAGGCCTTGCCGGTTTAGGAAGACTTGGATCAATTGTGGCTGAATACGGGCTTGCCTTCGGAATGAAGGTGTCTTTTTACGACCCTTATATTACAGAATACAATCAGGCTCTCAACCGAGTCGACTCCCTGGAAGAGCTGGTGAGTTCTAACGACATTATCTCTATTCATATTCCCCACGAACCTGAAACAGAGAATATTTTTGACCGAAATACGTTCGATAAGTTCAAAAATGGAGCATATTTCATCAACACATCTCGAGGAGAGCTCGTTGACCACGATGCGCTCATTGATGCCATGAAAAAAGGTATTCTCGCAGGGGCAGCAATGGATGTTTTTCCGGATGAATTCAACCCTGATTTTGATATTCGTAAAGAAAAACTCTGGAGTTACCTGCAGACACATGAAAATCTTATTGTCACTCCACATATAGCAGGGTCCACAGAAGATGCGTGGCGCCTGACCGAACGCAGAACCATTGACCTAATGTGCAAAACTCTCGGTCTGGAGGACAAATAATGACTTCATACAAAACAACAGATGAGATTTGGGCCATTATCCCCGCAAGAGGAGGATCAAAGTCGATTCCTTACAAAAATCTATTCTCTCTTAAGGGACACTCTTTGATCGAATATCAGTACAGAGCAGCTCAGAAGTCTGGATGTATAGAACGAATTTTCTGTTCTACAGAAGATGCCAAGATAGCAAATCACTGCCTCGACTTGGGCATGGAAATACATAACCGCCCCGTGGAACTCGCCACAGACGAAGCCAATGTTGTTGATGCTATCATACATTTGTTACAGGAAGCGGCAGCCAAAGGAGAAAATCTTCCTCTGGCTATAGCCCTCCTGCAGCCCACATCTCCGTTCCTTTTGCCCGAGCATATTGCTTCGTGCGTTTCCGCCATAAAGAACTGTACGACCTCTGCATCATCACAAACAATTGCCGAACTGCCACACAACTACCACGCATACAACCAACGTGAGGTTGGAGATAATGTGGTACAGTTCCATTTTCTTGAAGAACGGAAGCGCTGCTACAACAAGCAGTCTAAGCCTAAGTTCTACAGCTTCGGCAACCTGGTAATCACCAAGACTGAAGCACTCCTTGGTAACCAAGGAGTTTTCGCAGCACCGTCCGTTCCAGTTGTAATTCCAAGAGTAAATGCTTTTGACTTGGACGGCCCGGACGACATCGCTATTGCTGAAGCATACATTGACTCCGGGACGGTAAAACTCAATCACATCAATAATACAAGTTCCACAGAACAGATCAAATCTGGAACTGAATAATCAATAGTCAGGAAATGAATCATGAGCCCAATTACAAACCTGTATAGAGGAAAAAAAGTCTTTATTACCGGGGCAGCCGGAACCATCGGGCAGGAGCTTGTCAAGCAACTGCTCAACATGGATGTCGCGGAAATAAGAGCTTACGACAACAATGAATCCGAAGTTTTTTTCCTCAACGAACGTCATCGCAAAACGGGCAAGGTAAACTGTTTCTTCGGCGACATCCGTGACCAGGATTCTCTTTCCCGGCACTGTAGAGACGTGGACATAATTCTCCACACGGCAGCTCTCAAACATGTCATGGTCAGCGAAATGAGCCCTCTGAATGCAGTTAAGACCAACGTTGACGGTACTGCAAACGTAATCCGCGCAGCCCTCAATTCAGAAACAGTCTCCAGGGTTATTTACACAAGTTCCGATAAAGCAGTTAACCCCACCAACGTAATGGGGACCACCAAGCTTCTCGGAGAAAGACTCATGACCTCTGCAACCAACCTTCCGACACCGGGCCGCAAGATAATATTCAGCTCCACCCGATTCGGAAATGTTATTGCATCCAAGGGATCTGTGGTGCCTATTTTTTATAATCAAATAAAAAACCAGGGCAGCATCACCCTTACAGATGAGCAGATGACCAGATTCATCATGACAATTCCTGAAGCAACACGGCTAGTCCTGGAAGCATCACTTAAAGCACTTGGGGGAGAAGTTTTTGTTACCAAAATGCCGGTTATGCGAATTGTCGACCTTGCTAAGGCGATGATTGATCTGGTCGCGCCGAGATTCGGAAGAGCCCCTTCAGATATTGGAGTTGAAATTATCGGGAGCAAACCCGGAGAAAAACTTTATGAAGAGCTCATGACCGAAGAAGAAACAAGCCGGGCTCTTGAAATTGAAAACATGTATGTTGTAAAGCCATCCTTCTCACCGATTTATGAAACAATCGACTACACCAGCTATGACGGCTGTGTTAATAAGCCAATTACCAGAGCTTATGTCAGTTCCACCGAAACTCCGATGACAGTTGATGAGATAAAGGACTATCTGGCATCCAAACAAATTCTGGACTCTTTGGGAGACTAACGATGCCTAACATTTTAATTCTAGGCGGAGACGGTTATCTGGGTTGGCCAACGGCCATGCGGTTCTCATCCCTTGGCTGGGACGTTACTATTGCTGACAACTATTTCCGTCGTCATGCCTGCGACAAACTCGATACCGGCATGCTTTATACCGTACCCAATATGATCAGCAGGGCCAAAGTATGGTATGAGCTTACAGGTAAAGAGATTAAAGTCTCTGTTTGCGACCTTGCCGATCCTGAAGCTATGAGAGGACTGTTCGATGGCAGAGTAGAATATGATTTTGCCGTGAAAAAGGGTTTTGCAGGTCCTCCGGATACTGTTCTTCATTATGCAGAGCAGCCCTCGGCTCCGTACTCACAGATGAACTACAGAACAGCTAATTTCACGGTTACCAACAATCTTCTGACTACAAACAACCTGATGTATGCGGTACGAGATCTGTCCCCGTCGTCCCATATTGTCAAGCTTGGAACTATGGGTGAATACGGAACACCTAACATAGACATCGAGGAAGGCTGGCTTGAAGTCGAACACAAGGGCCGCAAGGACACCTTTCTGTTCCCCAGACAGGCTGGCAGCATCTACCACACCACAAAAGTCATGGATACCGATCTTCTCTGGTTTGGTGTAAGGATGTGGGGCCTTAAAGTCACAGACTTGATGCAAGGTCCTGTGTACGGGCTTGAAACAGAAGAAACGGCTATTGACCCGCGTCTTGCAACTATTTTCAATTATGACGAGATCTTCGGCACCATCCTCAACAGATTCGTGGTGCAGGCTGTCAGCGGATACCCTCTTACCGTTTATGGTAAAGGCGGACAGACAAGAGGATATCTGAATATCAAAGACACCCTGCAGTGTGTGACTATGGCTGCAGATTCTCCGCCAGAATCGGGCAGGCTTGATATTTACAACCAGATTATGGAAACATTTTCGGTCAACCAACTTGCGGAAAAAGTTCAAAAAGCCGGCAATGCTCGCGGGCATCAAGTCGAAATAAAGCAAATCCAGAATCCGCGCATTGAAAAGGAAGACCACTACTACAACCCGACTTATCAAGGTCTTATTGAGCTTGGTGTAAAGCCGCACTATCTTACCGACACAGTACTGGATGGTTTATTTGCTGTGGTCGAAAGCTTCAAGTCCAACATCCGCAAGGATGTTATTTTTCGTGGAGTTAAGTGGTAAGATTCTCAGTACTGTACAAAATAAAACCCCGCCTGACTTTGTCAGGCGGGGTTTTATTTTGTACAGCGAGCTATGCGTTACTTAACGTAACCAAACATTTTATGTTTATTATATGAAAGAACATAATCGGAATTAGCTTCAAGAACAAGCTTGGTCAAAACTTCCTTATCGTCGGGAAGATGATAAATACAGATCGACAACTTAGGAGCCATTTTCTTAAGCACCCTTCGCGCTCCCTGGAGCATGAATCGCTCAGCACCCTCTATGTCAGCCTTCAAAAAGTCGATTTTTCTTATCCCATTCTCTTCGGCCCACTCATCAAGAGACGTGGCCTGAACTTCTATATAATCATCAGAATTTAGATCCAACACGCACGATGATGCTGCCAGCTCTTTGTTTGGGGAGTATGCAAATCGGAGAATTCCTTTCTCGCTTCCAAGAGCCTTGCAGACAGGCTCAATTCCGGCGTTCAGACGCGCCGCCTGCTCCAGATAGGCATACGCCTCAGGAATAGGTTCAAACGCGTACACGCGAGCTCCTGTGCGGCTTGCACTGGCTGAGAAAATCCCTACGTTCGCTCCTGCATCAATAATGACATCACCTGAACCAAATTTAACCTCACCAGCCTCATATCCACCTTCAGAACCGAAAAAAGCAATTATACCCCATTTATACTTCTTCCAAAATTCATCATAGGGGGCAACAAGCTTGCTGAATTCATGAAAAAAAAGCTTCTTATCCTCATCAGCCCCCATCAAGGGCATTGAAAATCCGGTAAACTGCAATCTATTACCATTTCTGGAATATTTCTCGATCAACTCATAAATGGGAAGAGCAACACCTTTATTCAGGAATATTTTTCCTAAAGTAATTCTCATCAATTGCATTGTGACGGCATCATGAATTAGCAACAATTCATAAAATTGCTTCACTAAAACTAAAGGCCAGACAAATATTCTGAAATACAAAGCAGTAATAATATGTTTAGTTTGCATTCAATTCTCCTTGTAGATGTAATGCTCGGCAATCGGCTTCTTGAAGTTATGCTTCCTGACGCTTAGACTAAGTTATTTTCTGCAACAGTTCTTTTACCTGCCGCGCTACTGTCCGCATGCACTTGACCAAGAGAATCTTAGGACCAAAAACCGTTTTTGTGTAGAGATTGTAAGAGACCAGTTCACCGCCCCAAGACTTTTTAAACTTCAAGATCCCCATAAGCTTAGGGTCCTCAGAATCGGGATCAGCTCCAACCCAGTCCAGATAGCGAACACCACGTTCGTGTGCACGATTGATCATGAACATCTGCAAGGCATAGTTCGCAAGACTCTTCTTGATCCTCAACTGTGTAGAAATTGCGTTTCCTTCTAGCAGTCCGACCTCATATCCCCACCGCACGCCTTGCCAAGCCAAGGGGACTCCATCCTCAAGGGCTACATAATATTCATAACGGCCATGATCATCATTAAGGGCAGCTTCATTCATGATACTCCGATTAAGCCAGGTATTACGGCCCTTAATACTCATCCACTGCTCAATATGTTCAGGACTAGTCAGCCGCTCAATTGTAATGCTTCCCTGCATAGATTTTCTGGCTTTCCGCCTAGTTTCTTTATGCATCTTCTGGAAAACAGCGTCTTCCCCCTGAGAAACATCCAGAACAATCGAATGACGTCTGTCCAATGAAAAACCTTCCCTAGAGAAAGCTTCATCGTATTTATCTGCAAGTCCTGAATCTTTTAGATATTCATAATACGGCGGGGTAATCTCGACGGACCCACACGAAATGCGGTTCGCATAAAGCAAAACATAAGATATCCAATCCCTAAGGCAGGCCCCTTCTTCATGTTCACTGACTGGACCATATGGAATCTCAAGCCTGTACAGATTAAGTTTGTCCAATAAAAAATTACCAAACTTAGAAGATCTGGAAAAATATGACTTCAGCAAACCTGCAGACCTAAATCCGTACGCTGCGATATCTACCTTAACAGCGTGAAGCTTTAAGTATCCGCAAGTTGCATATGGCAGATCCCAATAAGTTTTACCGTGTAAAGAGCTCGGCATACCAATTATCTCCAAAACCAATATGTATATGGCATTAGCAAGTGGAGTCCCCAATACCCTCCGTAAAAGGCATAAAGAATACCCTCAGCTTCAATGACAGTAGGATATCCGACTCCACCAAGCTCATAATTTGCAACTCGTTCAAACACACTGTATGACTTACCATCAAGCGATTTACGTTTCCAGCCGCTATAATCAAGAGCTAACTCCGGCTCTGACCAAGTCTCCAGATCTCCAGACTTGATACACCAGAGTTCACTTCCCCACGCAGTTCTTTTAGACGCCCGATAGAATAACAACCATTCTGAGCCGAGTTGCACCAGACTGGGATTGTTTATAAAATCGTAGCCCGCCATTTTTACAGCTGTTTCAGCAAACACATCCCAATCATTGGCTACTCTTTCTCGTGCAAATATAAAATTTCCAGCTTCACTCGAGGTCACGCCGGCAAGTATGTCTCCGCAGATATTAAAGTCAACGCAATCTACCAGGCCTGTTTTGCTTTTAATGGTAACAAGTTCTCCTGGAACCATTGCTTCCGAAAGACAACTAGTTCTGACTTCCTTGCAATTGTCTCCGCTTGACCAAAGAAGCTGAGCTTCTCCAGCACGATGATATACACGCGGACACATGTAATAACCATCATCAACCAGTAAATCTTCAGGTTCTGTCCAATTGATGAGATCCGCTGATGTTGACGTATATAAAGAGAACACCCTTTTTGGCTGCCGAAGGTTTGGAGAACCGGAGAAAACCATTTTCCAAAGAGAGCCCTCACGCCAAACAAATGGCCAATAAGCCATATCGAATTTGCAATCATGCCCAACATTGATTGCCGGACTAACGGACCGCTCCCAGACCTTTCCATCAATAGACCGGGCTACTAAAACTCTATCCCTACCGTAAACAGGAATATACTTATCGAGGGCATACAGCATCTTATTCGGCACAATAACTACCAATCATTCCTTGAATTATTCGGCACGGTTAGCTAGCGGATTGCCATACCTTTTAAGCCATAGTTCAGCTAAATACTTAGCACCTAAATAGTTAAGATGATTATGATCTGCATACAATGGAAATCCATCAACAACAGCAAGACACTCCCCGTTGACTCCATCGGGACAAATTATCCGTTTAGGATCTATGACTATCGTGGAAGGGAAATCCTTTTGAATGCCATCAATAACTGAATCCTCAAAGCCATGCTGACTGTAAACGACCTCAGCAGACAACTTTGTATTGTAATCGGTACCAAAAGCTTCATTTTTAACAAAATTCAAAGAAAGAGGCTCACCAATGAAAGGAACATCTTTAAAAAGCACCGGGATTTTGCCTTTTTCTACAATATACCTAACGCTATCTCGTAAACCATTGGCAAAACTTACCTTGTTATCGGCAACAATATTGCCGCCAGAACGTATTCCGTCATAAAGCATTTGCTGAGGATAATCCCCGCCTCTGAAAATTCTCGAATAATAAAATGCAGCAATGAATACATATTGTATATGAGGGTCATCAATCAATTTCGACCAGTAATCAACCATCAGTCTCTTGTCAGTCCGCTCATACAACTTCTTGTTAACATCCCTATCAAAGAACGTAACATTACGAAGGAATGGAGTGCTGTCTCTAGCTGTCTGAAGCCCTCTTATATCTAAACCGTTTGTAAGAACTTCAACAAAAGGCCGAATGGCTGTTGAATGAGAATCACCTATCAAAAGAGCATTAATTTTCCCTGATGCACTATTACCCCAAGTCGTATACTTGTTCACATCGTGAGTAATCGGTGACCCTTTACCCAGCTGCGCTCCTGGATAAAACTTATCTGGAGAACTTTCTACAGCAACAATCATACTTCGCAAGGGTTCTGCAAATCGTTGCGGAAATCCATCATAATGTTTGACAGCCATAAAGAAAATTAACGCAACAAAGGCAGGAGCGGTCACAAACACTATAAAAAGGAAGCTCAAAGAACGATTACTCTTCCTAAAAGGCTGCTCAACAAATCTGTAGGAAAAGAAAGCTGCAATAAAACTAAATGCTATGAGCACCCACCTATACTGCGGAACTGAGTATCCTGCATAAACAATAAATGCAAAGGGAGGCCAGTGCCAGAGGTACAGAGAATACGAAATACGACCAATTCCGACAACAGGCTTCAAAGATAGAATTACTGTGACTACGGACTCACATCTTTTAGGCATTACAAGCATGGCAGTACCTAGGCATGGCCATAAGGCATTAACTCCCGGAAATACCATTTTTTCCTTATAGAGAATTGCAGGAATGAGAATTAACGCTAGTCCTGTAATCTCAAAAAGAGTTGTCCAGTCACGTGCACCAAGTCTCAAACTGACTGGCTTACGGAACAGGATGGCCACCCCGGCCCCCATAAAAAGCTCATATGCACGGGCAGGAATCATGTAGAAGGCGAATTCGGGGAACCTTATTAAATACTGCGACAAGCAGAGCAGCCCAGCTCCACCCACCATTACGGCACTGGGATGATACTTTTTTGGGATAAACTTGTATGCGCAGAAAAGTAGTATAGGCCAAATGAAATAAAATTGTTCTTCGACTGAAAGCGACCACGTGTGGGTTAGAGGAAATGCTTTAACATAAGATCGCCAGTAGCCACCGAAAAAACGCCATAAAAAGTAGTTAACCCATGATGTTATAGATGCAAGCTGGGCTTCTGCGAAATCGATCAAACGTTGAGGAAAAATAACAAAGAGGCTAACAAGCGTCACGCACAAAAGCATGAAAAGCAAAGCCGGAAGTATTCGTCTAATCCTACGAATATAAAAATCAGTTAACGAAAATTTATTTGAATCTATTTCAGTTAAAAGAATAGAGCTGATAAGATAACCTGAGATTACAAAAAAAACATCAACGCCAATAAAGCCACCCTCAAAAGAACTGAACTGAGCGTGCGACAAGACCACAAGCAGCACGGCTACCGCGCGCAACCCATCAATTTCTCTTCTATACTTAATGCTTGCCATTACAATCTAGAACCTAAAAACTACTTGCATGAGCTGTCATCAATTTTATACGTAGATTTAACTAATTGGAGTATTTCAACATCCTTTTGGGATAGATTTTGTTTAAAGTCACCTAACCCGTTACATATGCCGAAGACTTGGCAAGGATGTCTAAAATCATCTACGACAATATCTCCCTCTGCACCAAGAAAACCGCCTGATACGAGTCCTATCGAACCATGAAATTCAGCCCGCCCGGTCCGCTGGGCGGCTTTCTCGTTGGCAACGATTGTTGCGATCATCCCATCAAGGGCGCATGTAACGTCAAACCGCAAGACATCTATGCATCTTTCATGAGCCAGATTGAGACCATCCTGCGAAATACTCCCCTTGCCGACATCGATCAATACTCCAGAGTCGCGCATATGCTTAACGGCATCTGCCGTTATCGCAGGCAAGCCATCAGTACAACCAATGACGACATCGCAATCGACACATGCTGCGACAGCTTCTGCATAATAAAACGCCTCACCAATTGCAGAGTGATGGCGAATGGTATTAATTGCCGAAACCAGCTCGATTCCTTTATCTGGATCTCGGCGCACAAAATTTACGATACTGCCGCTTTCTACAAGCTTTATCGCAAGCTTGAATCCAATATTACCACCACCTACGATCGTACATTTTTTCCTATTGAAGCACTTAAACCGCAAAGCTAGATATTGCCAAATACCCTCAACAGTCATGTCATTTGATTTGAATAAATAACAATCGACGTCATGAGAGTATGCCCTGCACAGGGAGTTGGAACCACATCCATTATCACCTTCACCACCTAAGGCAATTATCTCGGATTCAACTCCAAAATGTCTCAGCAGGTTGCTATCTACACTATCCGGAACGTGAAATTTGCGTTCGGCGTCCACAACTATTCGTCTCGTATATTTTTCTGCGACCATGACTGCAATTGCCGCTTGCGTGCGGGTAAACACAACCGCTCCACAAATAACTCCATTAGAAATTTTCCTGATAGGGGTTGTATATGGATTAAGCTTGTCGGTCGGCTTAGCAGTTGTGCCTACAGAAAAAAAAATATTGCTCGTATCTCCAGGGTCAAGAAACGTTTTAGCTCTGCGTAGATTAGATATGATTCTACATTCCCAATCTTTTAAAAACTGCAAATTTTCTTCAAAAGGCATACTGTTTTCTCACTGCAAATCAATGTCGATAAAATTTCCCAGCGCGGTATGATCAAGCATTTCGCTGCGAATCAATCTCTTCAATCATATCTTCATAAAGGACCGTTTTAACGGAACATAATTTCTTCAACATTTTCTCCAGCTTACCATTCTCTACCACGTCATATGGATCAAAATAATGTGTCAAATAATATGAGTTGGAGACAAGGTGATCAATTGTAACTGTAAACTCCTGGATAAACTGCTGATCATTTTCAAGAAATGGTCTTTTCTTCCTCAGCATATTCCAAGAATCAAAAATAGCTAACGGAAAATTAAGACTGCACCCTGTGGGTATCTCATAAATATTGTGCTTGTAAAGTAAAGGAGCACCGTAACCAGGAAATGCGCAAGCCGCTGTTGAGCTACTATACCTATAACCCAATTCAGAAAGGATTTTATACACACTTTCAGTGTGAAGAATGCCGTAATGTGGCGTTCTAAAGCCTATGCAATCAACACCCAGAATATCCTTGATGACAACGTGGGCCTTTTCGACTTCAGCCTTTTGCTCTTCATAACTCAGCTTATTAAAGTATTTACCTGGAGCCCAATGCGGATTATCGGGATGAGTATAAGAATGGTTAATTATTTCATGCCCCTCATCGACCGCTCTCTTATGAATATCAGGATATTTTTCTACAAACTTTCCAATAACAGCCATTCCTGCCTTCAAATCATACTTATGCAACAAGTCTAAAATGCGCGGAAAAGCACTAATATCTTTTTCAAAATCAAAATCAAATGTCAGTGTATATGCAGACTCACCATACGGATTATCTTGCCTTCCAGTGAGAAAACCATAAGCGGCAGAGGGGCACAGCCTATGGATCAATTCACGACAGGCGAAAGCTACGTATTTGTTTCGCATCAACCAAAGTTTATTGCTTCGCATTCTCTTTTCCTAAATAAAAGGGACTGCCCAATGGGCAGTCCCTAGACAAACCTATTTAATCAGCAAAGATAGCTTAATTACTTCTTGAAGCGGCTACGTACGATAGCAACCATGGGAGCCAGCATCAGAAGCAGCCATTCCAGACCGAAACCAGCAGCGGGGTTGAATACACAACCGGAAGAGCTGGAGGAAGTGGAAGTAGGCACGGAACCGAGTACGACGGGGTCAACGATACCGCCAGCAAGGGTGCTGTTTGCATCGTAGGAACCGTTATCTTTTACAACCCAGTTTACGTAGTAGGTCTCAGAAGCATCCAGAACGGAATCCTTTGCAAGGTAACCGCCAGCGGTCTGAGAAGAGATCCACCATGCACCATCAGTAGCAGTAGTAGCGGAACCTGCGTAGTTCAGCTTGCTGGAAGAGGTGGTGAAGGGGTTGATCTTGTAAAGACGCAGGTTGTCGATCTTGCCAGCAAGACCTTCGAATGCGTACTGAGCGGTGTAGTACAGGTCGCCCTTGTAGCCGGAGCTGAAGGTAGCAGAGTAACCCTTTGCTTCAGTCAGAGGAGTGAAGTTGGAGGGAATACCGGTCCAGCGAGCTCTCAGAGCAGTAGCGGAGTATGCTACAGAGGAGTTCTCGGTGAAGTTAGTTCTCAGGGTAGAGATAGAAGCGTTACCCTGGTAACCAGCAGGTGCGCCAGCTACAGCGTAGGTAACTGCGGTGTCGGGGATCATGAAAGCGAGACCGTAGGTTGCATAGGAACCAGTGGTAGCGTTGTATTCGATGATACCAGCACCGAAGGTTTTATCAGCAGCCTGCTTACCGTAGAAGCTGGACTGTACAGTGGTACCGTCAGCACGGTACAGAGTCATGTTGGACTGGGAAAGACCGAACTCGGAGGTAGATGCCAGAGCACCAACGTAACCGTTGATGGTGGTGTCATACTGATGGTTGCTACGTCCGCCTTCGATTTCTGCACCGTTAAGGGTTCTTGCGAAACCTTTGGTGACGAGGAGGCTATCGTCGAGAACGGTGTGGAAAATACCAGCGGTAGCGTTACCAAGGGTGTTTTTCTTAGCACCGAGGAAGATAGTCTTGAAAGCACGGCTCTTGAGATCGTTAGAAGAGTAGTTAGAACCGTTTTTGATCATCACAACAAAGCAGCGTTCGTTAGCTACAGTGTTTACCTGACCAGTGATGATGTTCTTGTCTTCGTTGATTGTAGCATTCTCAAGGAGAGTTCTGTAAGCAGACTTGTTGTTGGTCAGCGCCAGAGAGTTGGTGCTGATGCCAGTTGCGTTGTAGGTAATCCAGGAACCGGAGTTATCGGTCTTGGTACCGTTGGACATGAAGTATTTAACCTGAGCGTTGTCGTTACCGGAATCGGCGGTGATTTTCACCTGACCGATGATGTAGTAAGGAACAGCTTTAACCTGACCGAATGCATAGTAATCCCATACATCGGAGGTGCTGGATACGCCGGTGAAAGTACCGTTAGCGAAGATGATCGGCATGGTAACAGCGGAACCAGGATAGTGCTTGCGGGGGGTGTCACCAGCGGTCAGAGTAGCGTTGGTGGTACTGTTAGCAAGACCAACCATCATCTGGTATGCACCAGCGGGAACGTAAACAGTAGAAGCGTTCCAGGTTGCGTTGTTGAGTTCCTGACCTACGAGGCCGTACATGTCACCGTAAGTGGTGTCATAGTCAAAGTAGGACATGGACGGAGTGGAAGAAGTACCGTTGCCAAAGTTTCCTTCAACAATTTCAGAACCGTTAGTGTAAACGAAAGAACCGTTCAGAGCAGTTCCGCCTACACCAGAAGCGTTCATCAGCATATAGTAACGAACGTCCTGAGTGGTGGTCTTGTTATAAGTAAAGAAACCCATGGAACCAAGACCATTCTGGTCTTCAGTAGTACTTACTGCATGAGCAGAACCGTTCATGCTAAAACCTGTAAAGGCAAGATAAGTACCGTTAGCTTTGTAATGGCCATCCAGTGTTCCGTTCAGGAATGCCGGAGCACCACTTTTTGCTGCGAAAGCACTGGAAGCAACCAGCATGAGCAGCACTGTAAAAAGAACTGTAATCTTTTTCATTGAAAAGATCTCCACATTTAAAAGGTTTCAGGTTTGTCAAAATTTTTACTAGCACTTAAAAGATAAACTTTCAAGTCTTCTCAAGAAAATTTCGCTTTTTTATATCAAAGGACTTCATAAATCCGCACAAAGGGGCCGCCTTCATAAAGAAGCTTAAAGTATGAAGAAATGGCCGGGCTCCCAGGATTCCATGTTAACAATTTAAGCATCGTACTCTGGGCGGCAAAATCATCTACTAGAAACCCCTGTCTGACAAGTTCATTTAAAACGAGTGTGGGCCCCACGTTCTTATCATAAGTCCTCACATTAGCAGTCTTACTTCCCAAAATATTAAATCCACGCAAAGAATATTGAGCTCCAGAGTCTTTCAACACAATCGATCCATTCTCGAAATCAACAGAAAAAGGAGAATACAGCTGCATCACCTGAGGATGAGTACCGATTCCAGTTGCTACATCCCAAGAGCCATAATACATAATCCAATAAGCGAGACTTACATCTTTCCACGTTACTACAATAAATTGTTTGTTTTTGACTGGGAAAGCATAATTTTTTTCACCAAAAGATTTAATCATTCTCTGCACTTCACTCCCAGTCTTTTTTTCCCACACACTTGCAGGATTATTGTTCTGCAAGGCACAGTATTTAATAAACTGATTAGCTTGGGGAATTGAAGGAGTCGTGAAAGGAAGTGCAAGAGGGAAAAGAATCGGACCTGGATGCATTCCGCCATTGGCAAATGAATCTCTTCCTGTATAGTACATTGTTGCATACCCCCAGTCCCACCATGTCCATACTGTACTGCCAGCGGGCATATACTTTCCAGCCTCAACAAGACCTTGTACATGCTCTGGAAAGATAATGGGGGTTGCAGCAATGTTACGATAAATATTCATATTTGAAGTTAATAAAACCAAAATAACACAACATGGGGCAAGCCACGAAGCCGCCTTCTCTAACTGTACATTTTTTGCCACTTTTGAAATAATCCAAACGGAAAATCCCGCAAGACCAACACCTATGGGGAGACCGCAGAACATACCGAATCGCCCCCCCATAAATACCGCTGCCAATCCGGCCAGAGCGAGAGGGGCAAGAAGGATGCTGGTTGGTCTGACCAGAACAAGCCCTATGAAAGAAATGAACCCAGCCCAGCCCAGAGCCTTACTTCCAAAAACATTTTCAAATAACGTATCAAAACTAATGTTCTGTGCCTCAATTACACTTTGGGTCACCCCAGGATAAACCGGTCCATTTCCAGCTACCGCTCCTCCTTCTGCCACCGGCTTCATATAACTGAAAATCTTTGTATAAATAACTTCAAAAGCCGCAAGACCTGCACCACTTAAGGAGAGTACAATGGCCAACACTGCGACAAGAATGAGAATGTTATCAAGTTGCTTGTAGCGCTTGAAGCTACTATCAAGGAACACATATATCAGAGCAATCGAAATGAAAGATCCCGCCACTCCTACGAATGAAGCCACGGAATAAATCAATAACCCTTTAAACAGGGTCACCCTAGAATCAGCAGTGCGGGCACAGAGAATAGACAAAACAGCCCCCATGCCAACAACCAGAAATCCGTACATACTGACGTCAGAATGCCATGTCTCACCATATAAAGTCATTAAGCCTGCGAAATAAGGCAATGCGTAATCATAAAGAGTCGGTTCAAAGTCAGTGACTTGCTCAGACTTTTCGGGCAACCATGAATTTCTAACTCCTTGAATAATCCATCCAGCAAGGAGCCCTGAGATAAGAACTGGAAAGAAAAGAGTTACAACATCGGTGTCATAGTACGAAAGACGTGTACGAAAATAAAATGCAGGAATAGCCGTAGCATAGACAGCGCCTGCTAAGGCAACCCAGCGCCCGCCTATAACCATTCCCCAAATAAGAGCGGCAACGGAAGTCAGGCCTGCAAAAACAGCAGGCAACCAAAAAGCAATATTGCCTAATGGAGCATTAATGAACGATCCCAGAAATGCAACAAGTCTAGCCATTGGATGATCTGCCGCACTCCCAACTCCCTTAGCACCCGCAAGCCAGTAGTACGCATCATGAGTTCCCATAATGTACTCGCCGTTCCAACTGCATAAGGGGTTGCTCCACTTTGGCAACTCAATGCAGCGCAAGGCAAAAGCGAATGCGAATGAAACAAAAGAAAGCAATACAAAAAACTTCCACTCGTTCAGCCAATTTGGCCGTCTGGAATCAAAACTCATTATGGCGTCTCACTGATTATATACGATTATTGAGAATCAATTAGGCTAAAGCTTTGTAACACGAACTACTTCTTCAAGCGTGGTGACTCCTTCCCGAACCAGACGTATACCGTGATCAACCATGGACTCATGTCCCATTTCTTTGGCATAAGCCTTGATTTTGTCAGAGGAAGCTACATCCATGATAAGACCTCGTATTTCTTCGGTAACGGGAATAAGTTCGTAAATACCGCGCCGCCCACTGAAGCCCGTAAAATTACAGTGCTCGCAGCCTGCGCCAGAACTCTGCTTATGAGGAAGATCAGCCATGTTCTCAAAAAGCTTGAAGGTATTCTCGGCGACATCTCTTTCCCGAGAACAATGCTTGCAGTTTACACGAACCAAGCGCTGCCCCAGGACGAGTGACAAGGAAGAGGCGAGCAGAAATGGCTCAATCCCCATATCAAGCATCCTGGTTACCGCGGTCGCAGCATCATTCGTATGAAGCGTGGAAAGGACCAAATGCCCTGTAAGAGAGGCCTGAACAGCGGTGCTGGCTGTCTCTTGGTCACGGATTTCACCCACAAGGATAATATCAGGATCCTGCCTTAGGAATGAACGGATCGTGGTAGCAAAGGTCATCCCTGCGGCTTTATTGACCTGAACCTGGTTAATACCGGAAAGCTGATATTCAACTGGATCTTCGACGGTTACTATGTTTTTGTCGTCCCTGGGGAGTTCGCTTAATCCTGCATAAAGACTGGTTGTCTTACCGGAACCGGTAGGGCCTGTAACAAGAACAATACCATGCGGTTGAGCAAGAACCGTCCTGAACAGCTCAAGATCCTTTCCTTTAAGACCTAAATCTTCTAGGTTGAGAATATTTTTTGAACGGTCAAGAATACGAAGAACAGCTTTCTCTCCACTCATAGTGGGGATAGTAGAGACACGGACATCAACCTCTTTTTGTCCTAGCTTAAGAAAAATACGTCCATCCTGAGGCTTACGGCTTTCGGCCACATCCATTTCACCCATGACCTTGATACGAGCGATCACCGTGGGCTGCAAACCTTTATCAAGCCTCTTTACAGCTTTCAAAACCCCATCCTGCCGGTACCTGACAACAAACCCATTTCCCTGACCCTCAAAATGGATATCACTGGCACCGGTCGAAATAGCCTGATGAAGAGTTTTGTTTACAAGGCGAACAATCGGAGCATCATCATGGGACCATCCCAGCAGATCCTGCCCTCCATCGCCATCTTCTGCATCTCCTTCAGACTCTACCGCACTCTCCTCCTCCCAGACCGTCAAAGCCTGTTCAAGGAGGGGATAAAATTCTTCTTCATCAACAATTTCAGTAATAACATTCATACCCAGCTTCCATGACAGAAAATCGGCCATGGGCAAGGATGCTTCGTTTTGAAGCAGAATTTTAATCTCCTTATCGCCAGTTTCAACAGGAATGAACTCATTACGCTGGGGAAACGTTAGAAACAAGTCGACTACTTCGCGCGAGACCTGACTCAAATTGTACGTACTGCTCAAAACACTACCTGCTAGCTGTCAGACATGGTTGATGACACGCTATCGCCTGATTTTGCTGAATCATTTTTAAAAGTGTTAAACTCTTTTTCTATGAAGTCATCAAACCGTTCTCTCTGCTTTCTATACTTATCCATTTTAGCCTGGCTCAAAGCTTCGACCTGCTCTGTCGTCTGAATAATCCTTGCAGAGAGGAAAACCATCAGGGTCTGCTTGTTACCGCTTCGAGAAGTACTCTTAAAAAGCCAGCCCAGTAGAGGAAGATCGGAAAGATACGGAACTCCACTTTCACTTCTGGTCTGGTCCGACTGAATTAATCCACCTATGACCATAGTAGATCCATCAGCCATCAAGACCTTAGTCTTTGTCGTTCTGTCACGGGTGACAGGAAGTTCCAAAGTTCCAGCGCTGGTCGAAACAGTATTGTATGTCTGGTAGACGTCAAGTTTAATCAAACCATCCTCACGGTTGATATGTGGAGTGATCTTGAGTTTTATTCCAACGTCTTTGTAAGAATAGGTGGAAACAACCGAATCTCCGCTGGTTGAACTTTCCCCTGTTTTATAGGGCCTGTTTTCACCAACAAAAATCTCAGACTCGGTATTATCCAGAGTCATCAACTGAGGAGCAGAAATAAGGTTGAAGTCACCTGCAGACTTGGTAAAGTTAACCAACGCTCCAATAGAAGGGAACGTCTGCCCCGCATAAGAAATAGTATCTCCCAGGACCCCCATTGAATACCCACCTGGAACAGAAGACGGATTGCTTGCATAGGCGCTGAGCTTACTGTCGTCCGTTTTGGTATAACCAAGAGTAGCAACACTGCCCCCAAGATCAATCCCGCCCTGCCACTCAACACCGAACTCTTTGGCATTGTTAAGGGTGGTTTCAAGGACAAGGGCCTCAATATAAACCTGGTCCTGCGCCTGATCAATCTCTTCCACAAACTTGTCGATCTGAGGGATCTGGGCAACATCAGCAAGGACTATCAAGGAGTTGGTGCTCTCATCTGCGGAAACCTGAGTATCACCATCGTTCGTAGTTTGTCCTGCTGCTGAAGATGCACCGGCACCATTATCACCGCCCTTATCGCCTGCTCCGGACTTAGTCCCGGAACTTTTCAACGCACCACCAGTAAGGAGGCTTTTCAAAACATCTCCAGCAACTACGGCTTCAATATTATGAAGTCTGTATACTTTAAGTTTTGAGTACGCCTCACTCGCCTTATCCAATCGAGATACAAGCTTTCTTATGGTAACAACCTGTCCCGGGGTCCCGGAAACAAGGATGGCATTGGCCCAGTCAATGGATTCAATGACAGGAGGAGTTCCTATTTTACCCGCAGTGGACATTTTTTTATAAAAGGAATTAAGTTTGGCGGTCACGGTCTTAGAGCTGCTCTCTGCAAGATCAATGGTCACTGTCTCCTGACCCGCTGCAGCCTGGGAAATGATCGCCAGCAACTTCTTCATTCTTTCTGCATTACTTTGGAAGTCCCGTATTAAAACAGAATCAGCCATCGCTACAGGATGAACCTGGCCAACTTTAGACGCAAAAGGCTTAAGCATAGCAGCAGCCTGAGTCGGATCCATTTTGCCCTGCAATTGAAAAACAGACGTGATCAGCTCCTCTCCGTCACCTTTGGTGGGACCGGCCTTTACAACCGGGGCTATTGTAAGTGCATCTCTGTGAGGGAGAATATACGTTACATTTTCGCGAGTTACAGGATAGAAATTCGCCCCGGATAGGACCTCGGTAAAAACAGCCATCAACTCTGGCTCCGACAAGGACTGCCCGGCATATATACTGACCCTGGTATCTGGGAATGCTCCTGCATTAAAGACAATATTTCGTCCAGTATACCGCCCAACAAATTTGATAAAATCCACCAAAGAAATGCTTTCCAGGTTTGCGTGAACGGCATCCCCACCTTCGGGCTGAGCCATCACGCCTGAAGGGATAAGGAAAATGGAAATAAGAATCGCAAAAATAATTTTTCTTGTCTTACTATGCATATGCAGCTTCATAAACTCCACCGGAGGGTTCCGGGTAAGGCAAAGTAATGTCCGGCAAAACCGCTGGCACAATTGATTTCAACAAACGCCATTAAAACAGGCAATCAAATCAGTCTATTCTTCCTATACTTAACAACAGACGTCAAGTTCCCCAAAGCTTACGGAAATTACATAAACTGATAGAACAAACAGACGTTATATGCAAAATGCACTAATGTACCCGGGACAACACTTCTATATCTCTGCCAAATATAACCAAAAGCAAGTGACGGAACCGAGGTCAGCAAAGCCCAGTGCACTGGCTGATGAATCAAGTGCATACAGGCGAAAATAAGCGAGGCAAGAACATTGGCAAGACTAAGCGGCCCCAACCGCCACTGATATTTGAGAAGACGGTCAAAACCTTCCTGCAGCAGGAAGCGGAAAAAAAATTCTTCCATGAAAGCTTTAAAAAAAAGCCAGCCTAAAGAAAGTCTTACATCAGGACTCGGCACATAAAGCCCAACAAAACCAAAAGACAAAAATAAATAAAAAATGGGATCGGTAAAGCTTATAGCTCCCCATTTTATTTGGTACCAAATCCCTTTCAGAATTCGGTTTACGAAATAATCATAAACCATAAAAATCCTGCACTTATAACCAATTAACAGTGCCATTTCGATGAAATCCGGTTATACACATCTGGACAACCGGATTTCACCTTTTTATTTCTAACTTCCGAGAATCAGTTCAATGGTCTTGAGAACCTCAAGGCCATCTTCACCGGTGATGGGCGCAGGGCCACCATTGCGAACAGCATTAATGAACTGAATCAACTCTTCCTTGACCGGCTCGCGGAAAACAAGGGGCCATTCCCTCACGCTGTAGCTCTGATCGTAGGTTGAGAACTCACTGAATTCCCTGACCTCCTGAGAAATAAGGTTGGCGTCAATGAATTTGGTCTTGGCAGCAACCCTGATCTTGCGGGATTTGTACGGAGTAACCCAGTTTGTGTTAATGTTACAGAGGATACCGGATTCGGTCTCTGCGGTAATCAGTGCATTATCTTCATGACCGCCTCTGGTGGAAGTCGTGACAGAATATACGTTCTTGAAATTTGAACCGGAGAGGTAACGAAGAAGGTCGATATCATGAGAAGCGAGGTCCTTGATGACACCTACATCCTGAATACGCGGCGGATAGGGACCAACACGTTCAATCTGGATTGAAATGGGTTCAACGCCGTCACCCATGAGTGATTTAACACGCTGAACTGCAGGGTTGAAGCGTTCAACATGGCCAACCATAAGAGGCACACCGTTTTTGGCTGCCAGATTGACGAGCTCCTCACCTTCAGCAACGGTTGCAGCCAAAGGCTTTTCGATAATCAAAGCAATGTTATTTTCGATAACCTTTTTACCGAAACTGTGATGAAGTGTCGTAGGTACACAAATGCTGACAGCGTCAAGGTCATGTTCCATGAGCTCTTCAACAGTTTGAAAACCCATCACGTCGTACTGCTTCTTTACTTCGTCAAGGGCTTCCTGATTGACATCAACAACCCCGACAACTTCAACAAAGGGCATCTCATAATAATTTCTGAGATGTACACGGCCCATCCAACCGAGGCCGACAACACCAACTCTTAACGTTTTCATATTATATTTACCTTCTTTTTACTGTTTGATTCAGCAAAAACAACCAGCTGCGACAGCTACCTGAAAGCAGGGCAGCTTGGTTGACTACTTATATTCACAGAGCAGCCTTAACAGAAGGGCTGTCCTGAATTTTCTCCAAAACCCGCTTCAAAACATCTTCAGGCATCAGCTGTACCAGACAGGCAAGATCACCTCGGGTACAGCTCTCACTACCGCAGGGCTGGCAATCAAGATCAGGAACCACCTCTACGTGCTCCGGAGACGGGAAGGTCCAGGCACTGCTGGAAGATCCCGGTATGGTCACGGTCGGTGTGCCCACGCCCACGGCAAAATGCCTGGGAGCGGAACAATGCCCGATGTGCAGCTCGGCTCTTTCTATAAGCGCAGCCATAAGCCGCAGGGACCCAGGCTTATCAAGCATCACACATTTATCGCCCAGCCCCGAAATATCTTTAACCTCGACAGCAACATCCTTCTCTCCCGGGCCGTAGATAAGAAAAAAACGGAACTCCGGCCTCTGCTCAGATACAAGGCGGAGCAGCCTGCCCATATGGGCGGCCGGCCAGCGGCGGGTATGCCTCCTGTGCGAAGGATCAACCGTAATCAGCGGATCTACGGGGCCAACGCCCAGAGACTTCAGGCAGGCTCCGGCCTGTTTCCGTTCCTGTTCGCTGACGAAAATTTCCGGACGCTCTCCGTCCCATTCGATACCGAGCGGCTTCAGAACCCCGGCCTTATACTTGGCCGCGTACCCACCGGGAATAAATTCCGGCCAATTGGTATAAAGCAGCCGGTTGTACCACGGCGGATTGTAGGTAAGCCTCACCGGGGCATTGCAGAACATCATGACCCAGCGGCAGCGTGGCAACTGCTGAAAATCAACCACGAGATCGTACCCGGCCCTTCCGACACTGCGATAAAACGACAGGGCCTTTAAAGGATTGCGCAGTTCCTTCTTGACGATACGCCAGACATGGCTGATAGCCGGGTTATTATCAAAGACCTGAGCACACTTGTCCTCGGTAAGCACGTGAATTTCTGCTTCGGGATACTTCCTGTGCAGCAGAGCTACCGAGGGAGTGGAAAGAACAACGTCCCCGATCTGCCTGAGCTGGCAGACCAGAATCCGTTTCGGGTTGATCGAGGTTATATCCTTCACTATATCTTAATGCTCGCTTTTACTTCTCAGGATCTGCAGGACCTGAAACAGGTGTGGCCCTGAAGTCGGGCAAATAAGCATACCCGGGCCTTAAAGTCCAGAAACGACTTCATCAGTAAAAAGATTCGACCTGTCTCAGAACCTCATCGAAATACATAACATGCCGACATAATATAATTTGCCACCATTGCTGAAGCTGAACCGGCAATAAGCGGAAGAATAAGCGGAACTGCGGGCCAAACCAGAAGCACTGCAGCGTAGGCACCGTAGTTGATCAGGCTCCCCACTGCATTTGATATGGCGAACCTGTACCAGCCGCTCCACGGAGCCCGCCCCTCCTTTCTGAAGGTGAACCCGTGATGAAAACGATAGCAGACCGTCAGGGCGATAAGAATGGCCGGAATGCGGGCAGCAAGGGAATCCATACCGAGCAGAACCAGCCCGTAAGTAATCCCTGAATCAATGACAAATCCAAGTCCCCCGATGCAACAGAAGCGCAGGAACCGGTTGTTAAGCAACCCGTTCATCAGGATTGCTTGCCTTCCCTGCACTGAGAACTGCACACTCCCGGAGAGGAAAAATGAAGGTACTCAAGTCTGCGCATCTCCATATGCCCCCGGCTGACGCTGTTCAGAATGATACCGATGGCAAAGGAAATGCATGAAATGATGCCAACGGAGGCAGCCAGCAGAGCTGTGGGCAGCTTGGGAACAAGCCCGGTCTGCAGCCACTCCACCACAACGGGCAATCCCAGAGACAGGGAAAGAAAAGCGAGTACAGCCGCTATACCGCTATAGAATTTGAATGGAGAAATATGCCTGAAGAGATGAATCATGGTCAGCAGGATGCGCATGCCGTCACGATAGGTATTGAGCTTGCTGTGGCTGCCCTCGGGTCTCTTGCTGTAGGTCGTGACCATTTCAGCAACCGGCAGACGCGCACTGATGGAATGGATGCTCATCTCCATCTCTATCTCAAACCCGCGACTGAGACAGGGAAAAGTCTTTACAAAACGCCGGGAAAAAGTCCGGTAACCGGAAAAGATGTCAGTAAAGGTCTTCTCAAAAACCACTCCGAGAAATTTATTGAACACGGCATTCCCGGCCTGATGACCTGCCCGGTAGGCCCGGTCATCGTTCTCATGGTCCCTGATACCAACCACCATATCGAGATTTTCATCCCGCAGCTTTCCGATCATGGCTGGTGCCGCTGAAGCATCATAGGTATCATCCCCATCAACAAGGACGTAGATGTCGGCCTCGACATCAGCAAACATCCGGCGCACAACGTTACCCTTTCCGCGTCTGGGCTCCGATGAAACGAAGGCCCCGGCTGCGCGGGCAACTTCAATGGTCCGGTCCGTCGATCCGTTGTCGTAGACGTAAATGTCAGCTCCCGGCAACTGGGCGGCAAAATCGCTAACAACTTTGGGGATGGCCTCTTCTTCGTTAAGGCAGGGAATCAGGACCGCTATTTTCATTTATTTTCACCTCTGATGATCTCACGGGAAAGGGAATCTGCCGGAACAATGATCAGCTCATGATCCTTGCGGCTGAAATCGGAAACAGCCACTCGGGATGCTCCTGTAAGGGAGCTGCGATCTCCCATAAAAATATAATAATATCCGTTGATGGACTCGGGCTTGAAATCCTTGTCGGTCGGTTTGCCGAAAAGCATTATCTGCATTCTGCGCCCGTTCTTGAGCATCTTCTCATCCTCATTGATCTTGAGGCGCCCCTTTTTTTCCATACCAAGCAGGTCAAACACCACCTTCTCAGCAACGTTGGGAGTCCAGGCGTTAAAACGCATAAGTACCGGAAGATGCTCTTCACTCACAATTCGGGCGTTGTTCAAGTCATTCCGGAGCCGAAGCAGGGTATTCTGCGTCGGAATTTCCTTGAGGCTGAACGCCGCAAAGGCGATAATAAGTGCCCATCTGACAGCATCGGCCGCCCTGGGGGATTCGGCCCTCCAGCGTTCCAGACCCAACAGCATAATCATGACCATATAGGGAACCGCTGCGGTCAGATACCTGCTCCCAACCGGCGCAGCAAGCTTCAAAGGGGACAGGCTCGATACCATATAGATATTGAAAAAGAGTCCGCCCAGGAAGAGTATGGCGAGACACTTTTCGTTCCCGCTGCCTCTTCTCAACAGCCAGACAGAAATTCCCAGAGCGGCAAGAACCACCGGAAGCAACCCTCTGAACTTGATCAGCTTTGTAAAATTTAGGAAATACTGGACCGGGCTGACCAGCAGTTCATCCTGAGCAACGTGCGAACCGGTGATTATACCCACTCTGCCCAATGCGTTACCGGTATCATGCCAGAAGTACAGCCATTCAATACCGATGACAACGGCAAAAAAAACGGAAAATATCAGAACCGGACGAACCTGCCTCCTGTCGAACACAAGCAGGGCCAGAATACCGGGACTGTAATAAATTGCAGTCAGCCGTGAGGCCCAGGCACATGCAGCGAGTATCCCGCCGAGCGCAAGCAGCCACCAGCCGCCCTTTCTGCGCCAGACGAGCAGACAGAGCACGCAGCCAAGGAGATAGGTCATCTCGTACAGGCCCGGCCAGAGCTGGCTGCCCATGGTCGTCATTTTCGGATAAAGGACCACCAGCACGGATGTGCAGACCGCAAACCCGCGGCTGCCCAGTTCCTTGCCTGCAAAGTAAGCCAGCATAGCCGACAACGCTGAAAACAAAACAGGCAGAATGTAGTAATTAAGTGATGAGGTGCCGAACAGCTCAAGAACCAGCGACAGGGGCATGTTTATCGCCCAGCGCATGGTATGATGGTTCCACTCGAAATAATGTCCGTAGTTAACCAGATTGACCACATTCTCCCACACGCAAAGGGAGTCTCCGCCAATTTCAATATATTCCAAGGTGACGACCCGCACCAGAACGGCAAACAGAACAAGGCAGATCACAGGAATCAGATCAGATTGCCTGCCGGAAAAAACTTCACTGTTCGGAGAACGGTTCACCATGTATTTTTAATCCTGATAAGAAGAAATTGGGTATGCAACGGGCCAAAGATGATACAGCAAGTAAACTACCCCATGCCTGCGGTCAAGAAGCAGTCCCCCTGTTCGCTCATGATCCTTACCGACCAAAGCCTTTCCAAATAACTTTGACAATAAGAGTGCTAATAAACTATCTTGAAAAGCATTGTATACCAGTTAGTAATACCATAACCGGGAGAACTTCATGAAAAAGACTGTTCTGTTTGCAATCCTGATGCTTTGCGCGATCATGGTACCCTTTACAGCAATGGCCGAAGAGACAACACTGCGGGACACAGCTCTTGACCTCAGCTACACCCCGATCAAAATCGATCTCCCGGACTGCCGGACAAAGATTGCAGTGGTTAAATTCACTGAATCCGAGCCCATTACCGATGTCGGACAGAGTTCCGTCTTCCGCTTTGTTCCATCGGTGGATATCGGGACGTGGATGGGCCAGTCTGTTTTCAGCCAGCTCAAAGCTCAGGGCTACGATGTTGAGTATTTTGAGACCATGGATGATGCCGGAGACATGTTCATCATCACCGGCATAGCAAACAAAGTATACATCTACCGCCCCGGACAGCTGGAAATGAGATTCAAGGTTCAGTATGACGGGATGGTCAGCAAGGACAATAAACTTCTGTTTGCCAAAAATTATTCCGCAAAACAGGAAAAAAACATGTCCAATACAGGGGACAACGCAGGAAAGCTTATGGCCGGACTGCATGACACGTTCAGCATATTCCTGCCTGCAGCCATAAACACAATCAATGAAAACAAATAATTGCAACACTAATTATTCTTACGTTCAAGGCCCGAATCTGGAGAAACAGAATTCGGGCCTTATTCATACATCAAAGAAGGTATGTGATTATATTTTTAGGAGCTTGCACTGACAGCAAAATGAAGCTATGAGTTCCCTCCGAGACTGCTTGGGGATTCAATACTTCTCAGGATGCAACGCACCCATTTACCCGCCTCCGGTTACTGACGAGACTTGCCCCTTTTTATTCCTACGGGACAATACTGCAACATACTTCCATGACCCATGAATAACTTTATCAGCACTATTAACTACTACCTGCCGGAACGTACCGTGGATTGTCACACGCTGGATGACACCAAACCGCACTGGCATGTACAGAACTCCCTGCCCAAAACCGGAGTCCGTTATCTGCACCATGCAGATGAAGATGAAACAACACTGCAACTGGCCTACAAATCGGCAGTTCAAGCTCTTGAAGGCCTTGCTGAGAACGAACTGCCCGACACCCTGATCGTCTGCACCCAGACACCGGATCAACTTCTTCCCCATATTTCCGCATGCCTGCAGCATGAACTCGGACTGCCCTCTTCCACCAAGTGCTTTGACATCAGTCTGGGATGCAGCGGGTACTGTTACGGTCTGTCCATCGCTTACGGATACATGGCTGCCGGCATAGCTGAGCGGGTACTTCTCGTAACCGTCGACAACTATTCAAAAATCATCGATCCGGACAACAAGACATCCTACATCATTTTTTCCGACGGATCAGCCGCAACTATTCTCGACAAACCCGACACGCCGCCGGTTTTCCTCATGGGCACGGACGGAAGCCGCTGTCGCTCCATCCAATGCAACAATTCCGGCATTGGCCCTGTCACCGGCAGAAGCCGTGAAACAGCAATTGCCCCACCGGACTTCCAGATGGACGGCTACAGCGTATACCAGTTCACCATGAAGACCATTCCGGGAGAAATCAGGAAGCTGGCCCTTAAGGCCGGAACTCCCATGGACGAAATCGATCAGTTCATTTTCCATCAGGCCAGCCGCAAGGTACTGGATACACTTGGAAATAAGTTAAGCATCCCCGAAGACAAACTCATCATCGACCTTTATGAGGTGGGCAACACAACTTCCTCGACCATCCCCATCGCCCTCAAGCGTGCTGAAGAAAACGGCAGCATACAGCGGGGAGACAAAATCATGCTCTTCGGCTTCGGGATAGGTCTAAGCTGGTCCGGCACAGTTATAACCTACTAATCATATTCCATAAAAAACCCGTCCCTTCTTTCCTGAAGGGACGGGATAAAAAAAACGAATCCTGCTTCATACCCGCTCAGAGCCTTACTTTTTCAAGTATAAAACCAAAGACCTTATCAATTGATTCCTCAAGCGTTTCCACATCCGTATCAACAAGGAGATCCGGGTTGTCCGGAGCCTCATATGGAGCCGATATTCCGGTATAATTCTTAATTTTACCTTCTCTGGCCAGCTTGTAGTAACCCTTGACGTCACGTGCCTCGCAAACGGAGAGAGGACAGGTTACGAAGATTTCATAGAAGTCGTCATCACCGATTATTTCCCTTGCCATCTCACGGTCAGACATCAGCGGGGAAATAAACGCGCACATGCAGATGGTACTGTTTTCAGCAAAAAGTTTGGAGACCTCGGCAATACGCCGTATATTCTCGGTGCGTGCCGCCGGGGAAAAACTCAGGTCACTGCACAGTCCGTGGCGGACATTATCCCCATCAAAAACATAGGACCGCATTCCGGCATCATGCAGCCTTTTCTCCACCCCGTGCGCTATTGTCGACTTCCCGGAACCTGACAACCCGGTAAACCATAAGACCGCAGACCTGTGTCCGCAGAATTCCTCCCGGTCACGGCGGGAGACCTCTCCCCTGAACCTTGTCAGATGCTTCTGCTCTTCACTCATCAGCCCTAGCCCTCCACCTTGTGAATATAAACATCGCGCTGGGGAAACGGCATGACAATTCCTTCTTCATTAAAACGACGGTAAATGGTCTTGTTCAGCTCATGAATGAGCCGGCCACGGTCATGGGGGCGTATTGCCCAGCAGAGCAGCTCAAACTCAAGTGCCGAGTCCCCGAATGCGCGGAAACGGACCCGAGGTTCGGGAAAATCTACCGCCATGGGATTGGCAGCGGCAATCTCAACAAGAATCTTCTCCAGCTTGTCAATGTCAGTCCCATATGCCACCCCGATCTTTATTCTGACCCTGAAAGACGGAGTCGGCATACTCTGGTTTACAACCTTGCCGTTAGTGATGACAGAGTTGGGGATGGTGATCATTACATCGTCGCGGGTCTGCAGCCTGGTGCTGCGCATACCCACCGCCTTGACTTCGCCCCTTTCTCCGGTACTGAGAACAATGTAGTCCCCGGCCCTGAACGGGCGGTCGAGGAAAATGGACACCCCGCCGAAAAAGTTGGCCAAAGTCTCACGGGCTGCAAGAGCAACCGCCACACCGGCAATACCGGCAGATGCGAAGATCGCAGTAACCGGAATACCGAAATAACCGCCGACCTGATAAAACAAAGCAAAAACAAGGCTGAATGTCACCAACCGGCAGATCAGCTTGATGACATCAGCATCAAGTGCTTCCTCCTTGATCTTGGAGGATGCGATGATCCCGCGCATGATGATGTCACCGGCCACGATAATAGCCAGTCCTGCAGATACTGAAAAACATACTCCCAGAAAAACCGTCAGATAGGCCAGCACATTGCCGGTTATTTTAATCTGACCTACAGCCAGATACTTGACCATCACGCAGAACAACATGCCGCCCAGCGGCAGAACAAGACGTCCCGGATGCAGCCCCTTTCGCGGAGAACGATTGCGCCTCCTGTGCCACAGCCAGACCATCCAGAGAACAGCCGCACAGAACATGAGCACAATGAACAGCCCCAGCCATTGCCAGACAGCCTGTCCGTAGTAACCGTGAAGCATCCAGTCGGGGAGCTTTTTCAAAAAGCCATCAGGAATCATCCACCCGGAAGAATATATGTACTGCTCATAGAAACCGGTATAATTCTCACCCTTATCGCCGCGGTAAGGCATAGCCTTTACCTCAAGATAAAAACCTTCAAGCCGCTCCACAGTATCGGGGGTAAACAGATAGGAGCCCATTCGCGGCCCCTCTGCAACGCGGGCGATGGTGATCTCGGTATGGGGAATCCGCCATTTCTGGAGATTCTGCTCTTTGATCTCATACTTGTCCGGCACATCCTCAAGCAGCGGAAGCTCGATCCGGTCCAGAATCTCACGCAACCGCAACACCGATTCAATGCTTACACTGCGTTGCAGAGTGGGTGGGACCTCGCTCAGGTCAAAACAGTGCTCAGCCCGCTGCAGGTACTCCTTAGCCAGCACCAGGTCCTCTTTTGCAGCTGTGGCTGCAGCATAAAGCTCATCAGTATAGTAGATAAAACTGGACAACGTCGCCCGGGGGCTTGAGGTATCCGGCGGTTCAAGCGGGAAAATAGTTGAAGCCCCGGCTGGGGAGGAGAGCAGCAGGAGCAGAATAAAAACCGATAGAATATTTCTTATATATGAATTCATCTTTACACCCCGTATTGGAATGAAAGGACCTTAGCATAACTGTGCGGCATCATGCCATTAGCTTTTCACACAAGAAAAAGCCGCCCCGATCATGAACCGGAGCGGCTTAACCTTGCAACCTAGTCGGCTGTTTTCAGCTTGAGCCAGTATTTTTCATAGATGGGAGTAGCTTCACCCAGTCCGACCTCGAACTCCCCGCGGGCAAGAATATCATCGCTGGGATAGGAGATCATGCTGTTACGGGTTTCTTCAGGCAGCAGCTTCACAGCCTCGGCATTGGGGGAAGAATAGCCCATTTCCCGGGCAATCTTGGCCGCAACATCCGGACGCAGAATAAAGTTTATGAACTTGTAGGCCTCATCAACATTGTTGGCCCCGCGCGGAATGGACAGATGGTCCATCCACAGGCTGTATCCTTCAGTGGGATACACGTACTGGATAGCCGGGTTTTCCTGATTGGCAACGTATGCTTCTCCGTTCCAGAGCTGTCCGACCATGGCCTCATTGCTGAGCATGGCCTGCTTGGGGGAGTCGGAATCAAATACCTTTACGGACGGCAGAAGCTTCTGGAGAAATTCATATGCTTTCTGGATGTGCTCGGGATTCTGATCGTTCACGGAAAAACCGTTGGCTTTAAGCGCAATGGCGAACACGCCGCGCAGGTCGTTGAGCAGAAGAATGCGGCCTTTGAGTTCCGGATTAAGCAGATCCTTGATGGACTTGACCTTTTCAAGAGGAACGAACTGGGTATTAACTGCAATACCGGAAGAACCCCAGAAATAAGGTACGCTGTATTTGTTACCCTTATCGAAACTCTGGTCCACGAAACGCTTGTCGAGATTCTTGAAGTTGGGAAGCTTGGACTTATCCAGTGGGAGAAGCAGCCCTTCAGCACTCATGCGTACAACAAAATCAGTCGATGGAACAACGATGTCGTAATCGTGATCCGCAACCATCTTGATCTTGGTGTACATGGCCTCGTTACTGTCATAGGTCACTTCCTTGACCTGAATACCGGTCTCCTTGGTGAACTGTTCCAGCACTTCCCGGGGCATGTACTCCGACCAGTTGTACAGAATCAGATCTCCGGCCAGAGCGGTGGAAGAAAAGGCGACCATAAGCAGGGTAAAAATCAGTTTCTTCATTTTTTCTCCTTGATCAGCAGTTGTGAAATGGACACCAGCACAAGGGTGACCACAATCATGACTGCACATAAAGCGTTTACTTCCGGTTTAACCCCGAGTCGCACCATGGAGTAGATTCTCAGAGGCAGAATCTCGAACGTGGGCCCGGTGGTGAAAAAGCTGACGATGACGTCATCCATGGACAAGGTAAAACTCAAAAGCCAGCCGGACAGGACCGAAGGCCATGCCAGCGGAACAATGATATGCCTGAAGGTTTCATAATCCCCGGCGCCAAGATCCTTGGCGACCTCTATCAGGTGCGGATCAAGACCCTTCAAGCGTGCTGCCACAGTTACCACCACAAAGGGCACTGAAAAGGTCACATGTGCCAGCAGCAGGGTCCAGAAGCCCAAAGGAACCGAAAGTGCCACAAATAGTATCAGCAGGGAGATACCCATGACAATGTCAGGGGCCATCATAACCACATACAGGGCCCCCTGCATCACCTTGCGGCCGGGAAAGCGGTACTTGGTTATCAGCACCGCCGCCACTGTCCCTATCAGAGTCGCCACTGTAGCTGAAACAGAGGCCAGCATCAGGGAATTCAGTGCGGTCTCGACCAGCCGGTCATTACCGGATAGACGGAAATACCAGTCGAAGGTGAAGCCCTTCCAATTCATTGAATACTTGGAAGAGTTGAAGGAATAGACCACCATTACCGCCAGAGGCAGGTAGAGAAAGAAAAAAACCATGAAGGCGTAAATTCGGTTCAGCTTCTTCATTTACGCCTCCTTACCCTTTTCGACCGGCTGAGCGACTGCACCACAAACATGGTGCCCATAAGTACGGTAAGAAAGACACTCGCGGCCGCGCCCACAGGCCACTCGCGGGTGACCAGGAACTGATCGCGAATAAAGTTACCGATAAGAGCCTGCTTTGAACCACCCATAATATCAGGTATATAGAACATACCCAAAGCAGGGAGGAACACAAGCATACATCCGGAGATTATACCCGGCATGGTCATCGGCAAGGCAACCTTGAAAAACACACGCACCGGTCCGGCCCCAAGATCACGGCCTGCTTCCAGAAGTCTCAGGTCCAGCTTGACGATTGAGGAGTACAGCGGAAGGACCATGAACGGCAGCAGGGTATAGCTGAGCCCCAGCAGAACCGCCCCCTGAGTGTAAAGCATCTGGACCGGCATTGTGATCAGGCCCATGCCCATGAGTAACTTATTGATCAGCCCGTTGGCATTGATCAGGGCCACCAGAGCATAGGTGCGCACCAGAGAGTTGGTCCAGAACGGAATAATGACCAGCAGAAGAAACAGGGGCCGCCAGCGCTTGGAAAGGCGGGCCAGAAACCAGGCAAAAGGGTATCCGGTCAGCAGGCAGATGACGGTAGTCTGGGCTGCAAGGCTGAAAGAACGCTGGAAAATCTTGAGGACAGCCGGGTCCAAAAGTTCGCGGTAGTTCTCGAAAGTGAAGGGAAGGGACGCGAAATTATCTGTATCGACGGTAAGGAAAGATACGCCCAGCACCAGAATATTGGGAACGACCACCAGCAGGAACAGCCAGACCCAAATGGATGATGAGGCAAAGACCTTAGAGTTCACTCTGTTCTTCATGGGGCAGCACCACCTCCCATCCTTCAATCCAGCTTACAGCCAGCTCGTCTCCGGGACGAAAGGAAACGCTTTCCGCGTCTTCATTGAAAAATTCGGTTGCCAGCACGGTACTGCCGTTTTCAAGCTCCACCACAACATCGTAGGTAGTGCCCTTGTAAACAGTCTCGACCACATGCCCCTTGAAAACAGGTCGTCCTTCGGCTGCTTCATACTCTTCATAAAGTTCAAGCAGCAGGTCCTCGGGACGCAGCAGTACCCGCACCGCCTCTCCAGGAACATATTCCCGGTTGCTGATCAGGAAGCAGTTTCTGCCGCCCATTTCAGCTTCAACCCTGAAGCCTGCACCCAGCGGGGAACAGGAAATCACCGACGCGTCAAAGAGATTGGTTTCACCTACAAACCCGGCAACGAACAGGTTTTCCGGCTCTTCATAAACCTGGCGGGGGCTGCCAACCTGCTCTACCCGACCGTGGTTCATGACCACCACCCGGTCGGACATGGTAAAGGCCTCTTCCTGATCGTGTGTGACCAGAACAAAGGTGATGCCGGTGTCCTGCTGCAGATGCTTTATATCCATCTGCATCTGCTTGCGCAGACGGCGGTCGAGGGCGGAAAAGGATTCATCAAGCAGCAGCACCAAAGGCTTATTGACCAGTGCACGGGCTATGGCCACACGCTGCTGCTGGCCGCCGGAAAGCTCATGGGGTTTGCGCTTTACAAAGCGCCCCATCTCGACAAGAGCCAGGGCTTCTTCAACCCGGCTGCGGATTTCATCCGCCGGAACCTTCTGCATTTTCAGGCCGAAGGCAACGTTGTCGAACACGTTCATGTGCGGGAAAAGTGCGTAACTCTGGAAAACGGTATTAACAGCCCGCTTTTCAGGCGGGAGCCCGTTAACAACTGCACCGCCTATGCTGACAGTGCCGGAGTCCGGCGTTTCAAATCCGCCGATAATTCTGAGAATGGTGGTCTTTCCGCATCCGGAAGGACCGAGAATGGTCAGGAACTCCTTGTCCCTGATGGAGATATCGACATTGCTCAGAGCCACGTCCCCGTCAAAGGACTTGCTGACCCCCCGCAATTCGACGAGAGTTTTCCGCTGTTCCATGACAGCCCCCCATGTAATAAGACTGCGCGGGAATACTCCCGCAGCCGAAAGGAAAAACGGGGCCACCCGGATTTTCCCTGTAAATTTCGACACAGCTACATCATGCCGTGCCAAAACCCAACACCGGACGATCAAAACCGTCCGTAACAGTCCCGTTCCCGCAAAACCGGGAACAGACACAAGGGACCCGGCTGAATCACCACAGGAAACAGCAGGCCCGAAGCAGCCGGCTGAACGGCTGCAGCTCTGTAAACAGAAAAAAGAAGGATCAGTGTAAATCTAACTAAGCTGTCTACAAAAGAAAAAACTACTAGCCGCTGACTCCGCCCAATGCAACCTAAAACTTACACATGAAGGCAATCGCACACTAATCACTTGTCTCCACATCTTCCAGATTTGAAGTGATTTGAACTAGAATTATATAACGCTTGATGTGCTTGGCTCCAGCTACCCCAGATAGTCTACCAGCACCTTCCAGATGCGTTCGGCTGCATGGCCGTCCCAGCCTTCAATCTTCGGTGCCGGGCGTCCGGTCTTTTCAAGAGCAAACCCGACTTCGCGCAGGATGTTTTCCCCGGAAACACCGGCCAGCACGTTCGTACCCTTCTCAACTGTCACGGGACGCTCGGTGTTCTCCCGCACGGTCACACACGGAACCCCAAGGGCGGTTGTTTCTTCCTGCAGTCCCCCGCTGTCGGTAATGACCACCTGTGCGTCCTTCCAGAGATACAAGGATTCGCGGAAAGATAACGGCGGAAAGGTATGCACATTCTCGGAGAAGGCAATTCCGAACTGGGCCATCATTTTTTCGGTACGCGGGTGGATGGGAAAAAGCAGGGGCAGATCCTCGGCAATCCTGTTCAAGGCCGAGACAATCCCGTCAAGAACTTCGCGGTTATCCACGTTGGAAGGCCGGTGCAGGGTCATGAATCCGTAACGCCCGATCCCTTCCTTGAGTTCCCGGCAGGGATAACCCTCAACCACATCAGGCCCCAGCCTGTCCACATTATGGAACAGGTTGTCGATCATCACGTTGCCCACATGAAAAATATCTTCGGCCCTTTTGCCTTCGCGCAGCAGATTCTCACGCCCGTGATTCTCTGTTGTAAAAAAGAGGTTGCTGATGGAATCTGTAACCATGCGGTTGATCTCTTCGGGCATGTCCATATCGCCGCTGCGGAGTCCGGCTTCGACATGGGCGACAGGGATGTGCAGCTTGCGGGCCGTAACAGAGCAGGCCAGCGTGGAGTTTACATCCCCTACCACGACAACCAGATCAGGTCGTTCTTCCATACACATCCGCTCGAAGGCGACCATAATCGCCCCGGTCTGCTCCGCATGAGTGCCGGTAGACTTGCCCATATTGAATCTGGGGGCCGGAATATCGAGGTCCTCAAAGAAAACCTGCGACATCTGCCGATCATAGTGCTGCCCGGTATAGACCATTTCACACTGGATGGAATCAAAGTTGCGTGAAGCGCGATAAATGGGAGCAACCTTCATAAGATTAGGCCGCGCTCCCGCTACGAGAAAAACTTTCTTCATTGTAAGATGCCTCCGGAGACAACCATGCCCTTCTAACTGCCGGGCCCGAAAAGTTTATGCTGCAATTCCTCAAGCGTGCGGCAGGTTTCGGACTGGTAGATCGGTCCATATCCGAGCCTTTTCGCTTGTTTCATGCGGGTTTCCCCGCCGGATGCAGGCCTGATGCGCCCGTTAAGATCCACTTCGCCCCAGAAGACTGCACCGGGCTGCAATGGACGGTCATAAAAAGAAGACAGAACCGATGCCACCACTCCCAGATCAAGCCCGGGATCGCGCATTGCCAATCCGCCGCCGATCTTGGCATAAATATCCAGCTGACCCAAGTTCAAATTGAGTCGTTTTTCCAGCACGGCCAGAACAAGATTCAGCCTGTTGGTATCGAATCCGAGAGCAGTCCGGCGCGGAATGGAAAGAACTGTCCGGCTGGCAAGGGCCTGAACTTCAACGGCAAAGGGCTTGTGTCCATCCATGGCCATGACTACCGCTGCCCCGGAACAGGAATCGTCCCGGTCTCCGAGGAACAGGGTGGACGGGTCTTCGACAATCTCCATCCCCGTCTCGCACATGGAAAAGACCACCAGCTCGTCACTGGGCCCGAACCTGTTCTTGAGCACCCGCATGATACGCATCATGTGCTTGCGATCCCCTTCAAGGTAGAGAACCGTATCGACCATGTGCTCCAGCAGCTTGGGTCCGGCAATCTGTCCGTCCTTGGTTACATGCCCCACGATGACCAGCGTAGTGCGGGTCTTCTTGGCAGCTTCCACGAGTTCGGATGAAACAGCACGGACCTGACTTACGCTCCCGGGTATGCCCTCCGCTCGCGGTGAAGAAAGGGTCTGCACGGAATCGATGATCATGAGATCCGGCTTTTCCGGTGCTTCCAGCAGGGCAAGAGCCTCTTCCGCACTGGTGGAGGCGACCGCCCGCAACCCGGAATGCAGAAGCCCGAGCCGGTCGGCACGTCCGCGGATCTGGGCCAGCGACTCTTCTCCTGAAAAATATACGGCCTGATTGCCCATGCGGGCCTGCTCGGCTGCAAGCTGGAGAAGCAGGGTGGATTTTCCGATACCCGGTTCGCCGCCGAGGAGGACTGCCCCTCCGGGGACAAAGCCTTTTCCGAGAACATGGTCGAGAGCGATGAATCCGGTGGAACGCGCCTCGGTATGCTCAACCGGAATATCCGACAGCAGTACAGCCTGCGCGGAAGTCAGGGTGTGGGCCACCCCGCCGTTCCTGCGGACAACAACCTTCTCCTGCAGGGTATTCCACTCCCCGCAGCGGGGGCACTGCCCCTGCCACTTTAGGGCCTGCGCCCCGCAGCCGGAACAGATAAACACATCTCTAGTCTTCAAAACCTACTCCGGTATATTTCATAAGAAAAGCCGAGCAGACTGCCCGGCTTTCCATAAATACTCTTCGCTAGAAAACCGTCCCTACTTCTTGGGCGGATTCTTGGCCTCGACAACGTTGATGACATACTCTTTTACTGCCGGGGAGGGCTTGAAGAACACTACCATGAAAGGAGTGTCCATGCCCGGTTTGAGCAGCGTATTGTTGGAAAGTATGCCCACTTTGGAGGCCAGCCCGGCTTCGATTTCCTCTTTGGACTGAACTTCGAGCTGGAACAGGGAAAGGGTGTTTCCGCACATGAGCCTCTGGGAATCGAGAACCTGCCCCTTGTCATCAAAAAGCTGGGCTTCAACTTCAATCAGTTCCTTGGGGGAATTGAAGTTGTTCACTACCTTGCCTTCAATAATGAAGAGTTGCCCGGCCTTGTCATTGTTGACATAGAACTGGCGCAGATCCTTGAAGGAGAACTTGCTGAAGCGCTTGGAGGGCGGTTCGTTCTGATCGCTGGTTCCGGCATCGTCGGAAGTAACAAACGGGATGGAAAACGGCAGGGACTCCCAAACCTTGAAGTACCACGCAGCCCCGGCACCACCTCCGAAAAGCAGCAACAGAACGATGGTAATGATCAGGCCCTTGCCTTTTTTCTTATCCTTTTTGGAGGAAGGAAGGGAATCCAGATTATCGTCAAGGTCAAATCCGACGACATCGTCTTCGTCAAATGCGTCTATTTCGCCATCGTCAAGGGCAAGGCCGTCATCTTCAGTGAAATTCTCGTCCTCAACTTCCTCATCCTTTACATAACCGGCGTCAGCGGTGTCTTCCTCAACTTCCTCTTCATCGCCAAAGAGTTCATCTTCGGAAAAGTTTTCGGTTTCACCGTCGTCGCCGAAGAGGTCATCGTCGTCAAAAAGTCCGTCGTCATCTGCCGCAACGCCTGCAGAGTCAGTGTCCGCACCGACTTCCTGCTCATCGTCATCGCCGAACAGTTCGTCGTCGATGTCAAAATCCTCTTCGGGAGTTCCAGCAGATGGTTCGGTCGCGAAGTCTTCATCGTCAAAAAGATCCGCGCCGATCTCGGCATCCTTGGAATTGTCGGCCGACCCGAACAGGTCGTCTTCAAATTCTTCAGAGGAACCCTGTCCGGAAGCACTTTCCGTATCACCGAACAGGTCATCGTCAAATTCGTTACTCAACTCGTCAGCAGCCTGACCGAAAATATCGTCATCAAGGGAGGAATCGTCTTCCTCTTCTTCCGGTTCCGGTTCCGGTTCCGGTTCAGGCTCAGGAACAGGCTTGGGCTGCGGCTTGGGTTTCGGTGCAGGCGCGGTCTGTTCCTCTGGAGCCTGCTCATCCTGAAGCAAAGAAGCGACTTCGTCTTCAGGTTCCTGAGCGGGAGGTGTTACCTTGAAAATATTGCCGCACTTGGAACACTTTACCTTTGCTCCACCTGCGGGAATCTTACTCTCGGGTAAATTGAACTTGGTCTCACATTTAGAACATGTAATAATCATGGACCGCTCTACCTGCCATTGAATAGGTTAAACACACGGAATATATAAATTTGTCTCTATAACGTATTAGAACTAGGCATTTTCCAGTTCATACACTGCACTTAAATACCTGTATTTTTCAGCATAGTCCATTCCGTAACCTACCAGAAAGCCGTTATCAACCACAAAACCGGGAAATTCCACTTCAAGGTCAATTTCGCGGCGCTCCCGCTTATCGATCAGGGCACAGGTCTTCACCGACAGGGGGTTGCGTTTTGAAAAAACATGCTTGAGGAATTCAACAGAATGTCCGGTATCAACAATATCCTCGACAATGAGCACGTGCTTGTCGGCAATGGATACTTCCAGGTCTTTGGAAAAATTCATATTTCCGGTCCTGCTGGTGCCGCTGCCGTAGCTGGACAGACGCACGAAGTCTATCTCTGTATCGGAACTGAGAGCACGGGTGATGTCTGCGAAAAAGAGGTATGCACCCTTGAGAACACAGACGCAGATGAGCGGCTCCTGTCCGTAGGTTTCGGAAATCTCCTTACCGAGTTCCTTGATTCTTTCATCTATTATTTCTTTGGAAAAGACTTCTTTCAGGCGGTGTGCCATGTTAGTTTTCCTTTTTATTTTTTATGTTTATAGTTTTATGATCATGGGTATTTCGTCACAGTCCGGGAACAGGGGGCAGTTAATGCAGTCCGCCCATATTTTCTGGGGCAGAATGTTCTTGTCGGTTTCCGTGAATCCCATCTTTGCAAAAAATTTATCAATATTGGTCAGAGCGAACACCTCGCGGACGCCCAGTTCCCGGGCCTCCTGAATGCAGGCATTCACCAGATCCACTCCCAGTCCAGTTCCCCTTGCTTCGGGAACAACAACCAGAGACCGGACTTCTGCCAGATAATCCCAGCTTATGGCAAGTGCACAGCAGCCGACAAGTTGGCCGTCATCTGATTCGGCGACATAAAAATCGCGCAGATGGCTGAAAATGGAATTCAGAGGGCGGGGCAGAACCATAGCGTCCTTGGTCCGCTCCTTGATGATGAGATGAATCGCCTTGGCATCTTTCATCACCGCTTTTCTAATCTTGACCATCTGTTCTTACCGGTCCTTCAACAATTTAGTTATGTAATTAGAAAACATTGCGCCTGGATAGCTGCCTTCCTTGTCAAAGACCCGCTTACCCTGAGGATCATAAAGCATGGTCCGGGGGATGGACTTGATCCTGAAATAGCTGCCAACATCTTCCGCGGCAAAATAAACAGGGTAGTTAAAATCCGCGCCATTCTTCAGAAAAGAATCAACTGCACTTATATCAGCATCGACAGAAACACCGATCATCACCAGCTCATCTTCAGGGAACTGCTTACGCAGTTCGACAAGCTCCGGAATCTCGGCGCGGCAGGGAGGACACCATGTGGCCCAGAAATTGACCAGTACGACCTTTCCCTTGTTACTGCTGATAATGTCCTGAACAGCCTGAGCATTCAAAGTCTCGACGCTCTCGGCGGTTTCGGCCTTGTTGCATCCGGCGACAAGAAGGATGAACAGGATTAAAACCACGCTTATTTTACTGATAAATTTCATTTTTACCCCAATGTTGGACAGATGAACCTCAATAACTGCCTAATGCACTACCAGATTCCACAGAATATTTCAAAATTGAAAGAGGACCGCCGGAGCACCAAAAAAAACACCGCCGCCGGATTTCTCCTGCGGCGGTGCATAGTTCATTTCCTGAATTACTGCAAAAGCTCTTTTGCAACCTTCACAGCCGCAACCGCATCGGTAGACCAGCCGTCAGCGCCGATGGAGTCACAGAATCCACCGGTAATAACCGCTCCGCCGATCATGACCTTAATGTCCAGCCCGCGTTCCCTGATCATTTTTATGGTATCTTCCATGCGCACCATAGTGGTGGTCATCAGGGCGGAAAGTCCTATGATCTTGGCTCCATGCTCCACTGCCGAGTCAACAATGGTCTGAGCGGGAACATCCTTGCCCAGATCGACGACATTGTACCCGTGGTTGCGCAACATGAGGCAGACGATATTCTTACCGATGTCATGAATATCGCCTTCTACGGTGGCCATTACTATAGTGTCCTTCTCCTCTGCTCCGCCCGCAGCTTCAAGAAGGGGCTTGAGCCTGACGAACCCTTTCTGCAGGGTCTCGGCGGACTGCAGCAGCTGAGGCAGGAAGTATTCCTTGCGCTCGTACTTCTCGCCGACTTCCATGATCGCCGGGATGAGCTCGCCGTTGACCAGCTCGAAAGGATCGCGCCCGCCTGCAAGGTCACGCTCGATAAGCGGAACAATGGCACCTCGGTCCCCCTTGACGACTGCATCGAAAAGATTCTCCGCTCCGGACTTGTCCTTTGCCTTGATCTCACCGGTACCGGCGGCACTTCCGCCGTTTCCGGCAGGGGTCCAGTCCGCATATTTATCGATGTACTGCTCGGCCTGAGGATCGCGGGCCAGCAGCACTTCCGCGGAATAAAGGGCTTCGCGCAGCCTTACGGAGTTGGGGTTGGCGATGAATGCACACAGCCCCTGTCCCTGACAGAGAGTCAGGAAGGTGGAGTTGAGCAGTTCCCGCGCGGGAAGGCCGAAAGAGATATTGGAAAGCCCAAGCACGGTGGGCAGGTTCCACTCTTCGCGGCAATGGCGGATGAAATCCAGACAGTGACGGGCCGCAGTAGGCTTGGAAGACACGGTCAGGGCCAGAGCATCAACCATGATCAGCCTGCGGGGAATACCCAGTTCATCAGCCTGCCTGAGCAGGTCGGAGACAACCTGCACCTTCTCCTCGCAGGTGAAGGGCAGCTTGCTGCCTATGATGGGCAGCAGGATGAAAGGCGCGCCGAACTTCTTGCACAGGGGGCCGAGACGCTCCATACGTCCGGGCTCTCCGCTGATGGAGTTGACCAGCGCGGAACCTGGATATTCCCAGAGGGCGGCCTCAACCGCATCCGGGTTGGTGGAGTCGATACTCAGCGGAGCAGGATGCTGGGCGAAAATTTCCCGTGTCAGGGCCGGAAGGATCTCAACCTCGTCCACCATGGGCGCACCCACGTTGACATCAAGGATTGGAGCCCCGGCAGCGAGCTGCTCGGAGGCAAACTTCATGGCCTCGGTGAACTGACCTTTCTGCAGTTCAGCAATAAGCACCTTCTTCCCGGTAGGGTTGATGCGCTCACCGATGATCGCACCGCGCTGTTCGAAACCGATGGCAACGGAGCGGGAACGGGAAGTCAGAACCATCTGGCAGTCGTCGGAAGGAACAGGACGCTGCCACGCAGCTTCACCCACGGCATTGCGCAATGCCCGGATATGGTCAGGCCCGGTTCCGCAGCAGCCGCCGATGAATTTGGCGCCCACTTCAAGGAAGCGGCGGGACTGCTCGGCAAAGGGCTCCGGCTTCAAGCGGAACACGGTGTTGCGGTTCTCGTCCAGCTCGGGCAGTCCGGCATTGGCCTCCACCAGCAGGGGGGAGGAAAGACGGGGCTGCATGTTCTTGAGAACTTCGAAAATCTGTTCCGGACCGGCGCTGCAGTTGGTGCCCATGAGCTCAACGCCCATGTTCTGCATGGTGTCGATGAAAGTGAGCGGAGAAGTCCCGGTCAGGCAGGCCGAAGGAGACTCGAAGGTCATGGAGATGGCAACGGGCAGGTCACAGACCTCACGGACGGCAATGACCACGGCACGGGCTTCGGCCAGATCGAAATGGGTTTCCCCTATAATGAGGTCAACTCCACCTTCAACCAGCCCCTGAATCTGTTCCTTGAAAATTGCGACCATTTCTTTGAAAGTCATCTCGCCCAGAGGACGCACGAAATGTCCGGTAGGACCGACACTACCGGCAACGAAACGGTTATCACCGGCAACCGAACGGGCAATGCGGGCCATTTCGCGGTTGAGGCCGACGACATCAACGTCCGGCCCCAGCTTGGGGCGGCTTCCGCCGAAGGTGTTGGTGGTAAGGACATCGGCCCCGGCATCAACATAATCCTGATGCACGGACTTGATTACCTCGGGGCGTTCCAGGCCGAAAACCTCGGGGGACATTCCTGCGGGCAACCCCCTGCTCTGCAGGAAGGTTCCGTACCCGCCGTCAAAGAAATATACCCGTCCATCACTCAAGGCTTTGCGAAAATCTGGCATGATAAACTGCTCCGGAAATGTTATGAATGAAAATACCAGCTAAAACGCTGATTGATCCTGTAACTTTTTAATGAAAGATGGCCCATATGCCTCCGACGGACCTGCGGGTCTTTTACGGGAAGCGCTCCGTACATCTGTCTGACGGATTTGTCCGGGAACCAACAGGGAAGCAATCACTTTTCGATGTTACTGCGGCACTCGGTTTCCAGCGGGACAGGAACCTGAACACGGTTCATAAGGGGTATTACGGAGCGATCGAGCATGGAGGGTATGGTGCGTTTAAACGCTTCTACTTAAAAACATTGAAAAGGACAAACAAAAACTATATCCTTATTATTTACTGATATGAATCGAAGTTTACAATACAATACTCAAGAAATCTCAGCCGAACAGGAAAACCAATCCGGCCAATGACATCAACAGACGAACCAATTGAACTTGAAATCGTCGAGGACGATGACGAGGAAATAGAGGTACCGAGTCAGGACTTTCTGCCTACGGCCAAGTCCCGTGGTGAAATCGCCACCAGGGACCCGCTGCACCTTTACCTGCAGGAAATCAGCCGTTTCCCCCTGCTGGAACCGGATGAAGAATTCATGCTGGCCAAAAGAGTGCAGGAAAACGGGGACCAGGAGGCCGCATTCCGCCTTGTCTCCTCCCACCTGCGTCTGGTGGTGAAAATCGCCATGGATTTTCAGCGCCGCTGGATGCAGAATGTTCTGGACCTCATTCAGGAAGGCAACGTGGGGCTGATGAAGGCCGTAAACAAGTTTGACCCCGACAAGGGGATCAAATTTTCCTATTACGCCGCATTCTGGATCAAGGCCTACATCCTTAAGTACATTATGGATAACTGGCGCATGGTCAAAATCGGGACCACCCAGACCCAGCGCAAGCTGTTCTACAACCTGAACAAGGAACGCCAGCGGTTGCAGGCCCTTGGATTCGACCCGACCACCTCGCAGCTTTCCGAAAACCTGAATGTCAGCGAAGAGGAAATCACCGAGATGGACCAGCGTCTGGCCAAAAACGATCTTTCACTGAACCTGACCTTCGGTGAAGATTCGGATGCCACACGCATGGACTTTCTACCGGACCTCGGTCCCGGGGTGGAAGAAACGCTTGCCAACAAAGAGATTTCCACATTACTTCTTGAGCAGCTCAGGACAATTGTTCCGGATCTCAACGATAAGGAACAGGTGATCCTGAACGACCGTCTCCTTTCCGATTCCCCCCGTACATTGCGGGAAATCGGCGAAGAGTTCGGCGTAACCAGAGAACGGGTCCGCCAGATAGAAGCGCGTCTGCTGGACAAGCTTAAAGAACAACTGGCCGATAAAATAAAAGATTTTTCTCCTGACTGGATACCAGACAATGAACAGACTCCTTATTGAACTTAAGAAGGAAGCCAAGGCTATGGCCTCGGCCCTGCCCGTCCCGGTTTTTTACCGCGACCTGGAAACCCAGATCGAATTCGCCAGGGACATGTTTTTCGACCACCCCCTTGTGATCAGGCTGCAGGAGGATGTCCTGCCTTTTCTTTATGATGAGTACGCCCACGGGGTCTATCACTCCAAGAAAGTAGCCATCGAAGCCGGTGCCATCATCCTCAAGGAAGGGGAAGAAATGGACCCGGATCGTGTGCGGGAGCTGGTCCTTCTGGCCCAGTTCTGCGGTCTGCTGCACGACAGCTGCCGCCTTGATGCGGAGCATGCCCAGCGCGGAGCCGAAACTTCAAAGGTGATCCTGAAGAATTACCCCATTTCGGAACGCAGCAAGGAACTTATCGCCGAATCAATTGCACGGCACGAAGCCTTCAAACCGGAAAAGCCCATCGACAACGACCCGGAACTCAAACTTTTGAGCGGGGCGCTTTACGATGCTGACAAATTCCGTTGGGGACCGGACAACTTCTCCACCACTCTCTGGGAAATCTGTGACTACGAAGATTGGACCATTGACGAGATCATGGACAAATTCCCCAAGGGGCTGGATATAATCAAGTCCATTGAGACAACCTTCAGAACTGAAACCGGACAGAAATACGGTCCGGAAATGATCGCCCAGGGAATCAGCATCGGAACCGCAATTTACGAAAAACTCACCGAGCTGTCCAAGGATCCGAAGTATCAACCCGACGACCGGACCGAAAGGAATATATGACCCAGACTCCCGGTATTTCCAGAACCATTGTGCGGCTGACCTGTGCCGCAGTCCTGCTGGGCTCACTCCTGATGCAGGGGTGCGCCGCAAGGAACACGCCGCAGACAACAATACAGCTGCCGCTGAGCCCGGAAGCTCAACTGACCTACGACTACCTCGTTTACATGGACTACCGTTCCCTCCTGGGACAGCTCTACAGCATGGGCATGAACAACCCCAAAGTCCAGGAACAGGCTGCCATTGTCCAGAAAGAAGCGCTGGAAGTGCTGAACAGAATTATTTCCGTGGAGCCGTCGGTACAGCTCTACGTCGACAAGTTCGCAATCTACTGGACCGCCAGGGATCTTGATGAAGCCCGCGCAACGCTCAAGGAAGCGCTGGAAAAATATCCCTACAACCGGGACCTGACCATAAGCCTTGCCAACACCTATCTTGTGGACGGCCGCAACAATGCCGCCGAATCCGTACTGATTGAGTACCTGCGCAAGAAACCCAGCGATCTCGCTGTCACCACTCATCTGGCGCGCATCTATCTGGAACAGAAGAAATTCGCCCAGGCGCTGGACATCCTGAAGGTCATCCCGCAGGAAAAACGTGACCCCCAGATCCACTACCTGCACGGCAAAGCCAGTGCCAGACTCGGGCTGACCAAGCAGGCTATCAGAAGCTTCAACAAGGCCGTGGAAGCCAAACCGGACTTCATTGAAGCCTGGGGAGAGCTGGCCTACCTCCACGAGCTGGAAAAAGACTATTCCGAAGCCGAACGCATCTATTACAAGATGCTCGATCTCCCGGACACATCCTCACACATCAGGCTGCGCCTGATTGAGCTTTCCCTGAAGCTGAACAATCCCGATCAGGGATTGCGGCTGGTACTGGAAGGCCCGCGCAACAACGGATTCCTGCTGGAAGCGGCACAGGCTTTCCTGAGTGCAAAATTCTACGGACAGGCCTCCACCATTCTCGACATTTTCGCCCTGCAGAAGCCCATTCCCGATGCATATTACTTCTTCAAGTCATCCATTGCCTACGAGGGAGAGGATGACCCGGCCAAGGCCCTTGAATATCTGAACAAGATCAAGCCGGAAAGTGAGCATTTCGACCGCAGCCTGCAGTTCAAGGCCCACCTTCTCATGGACCTGAAGCGCAGGGATGAAGCCCTCAAGGTCATCAGGCTCGGGCAGGAAAAATATCCCGATGCCGCGAACTTCTACCTGCTGGAAGCAGCGCTTCATTCCGAAGCCGGAGAAAACGACCTTGCCGACAAGGCTCTGCTGCTCGGCAACAAAAATTCCCCTAACAATCCGCAGATACTTTTCCAGCTCGGCGTGAGCGAGGAACGCAAAGGCAATATCGACAAGACCATTGCCTACATGGAACAGATCATCTCCAGCTACCCGGACCACGCAGACGCGCTCAACTTCGTGGGATACCTGCTGGCCGACAGGAACCAGCAGCTGGACCGCGCCCTTGTGCTCATTTCCCGCGCCAACAAGCTGGAGCCGGACAACGGCTACATCATCGACTCTCTGGCCTGGGTAAACTACAAGCTGGGCAATTTTGAGGAAGCTTTCAAACAGATCAAGCGCGCCACATCCATCAGGCCGAATCAGGCCGAACTGTGGGATCACTACGGCGACATCGCTTTGGCGATGGACAACAAAAAGGAAGCAGCCAAGGGATACCGGAAGGCCCTGAAGCTCAAACCCAAAAACAGCGCTGAAATCAAGAAAAAACTGGACGCATTATGATCCGGCGTGTTGCATGCCTCCTGCTGCTGGCTGCCGTGCTTGCCTTTAACGGCTGCGCAGCCAGGACCATCCCTGCGAAGAACACCAACGGGCTGTACGGCAAATTCAGGGCCGCCTATTCCTCCTGCAACGCAACCGGAATGAAAAGCACGGCCAGTCTTTACTATACCTCGCAGGGCAAGGGGCACAGGACCACCATGACCCTGTGGGGAGATCTGACAACTCCGCTGCGGCTTGATGTCCGCGCAGGAATAGGGGCTTATCTGGCACATATCCGCGAAGATGCTTCCGGGCTGACCGCCTTCTATCCAGACCAGAAAACAGCCTATGTGCATTCATCCCCATCCAGAGGGGTGAAGATGCTGGGACTGCCCTTTCCTTTTTCCCTGAAAGACCTTGCCGGACTGATCAGCGGCTGTTATCAGTCACTCATTCCTGAGAAATACACTTCCATGACCGGAACAGGCGAAGACGGCAATCTGCTTTTCGTTTTCAAAAACGGGCCGGTCAGCGCCATAACACTGACCGCAGAGGGAATCCCGACAGCCATAACCGGACGCGGGGAAATTCCGTGGAACATGGAACTGGCTGACTACGAGAACGACGGTTCCGGAAAAATGCTGCCAGGAAAAATAACAGTGTTTACCGGAAACGGGGACAAAGCAATTCTACGGGTCAAATCCCGTAATCTTTCCGCCGAAAGATGGCCAGACGGGTCCATGGAAATGGATCTGCCGGAAGGAACGCAGACCGTGCGTCTGGACCGGAACGGCTACGATCAGGAAATCAATTAGACCAAAACCACAAGTTCATTACGGGAGGGAGCTATGAGCGGGCAGGATAAAGCTCAACAGTGCGAAAAAAAGGGAATTATAGATATTTTCAAAATAGGCCTTGACGTATGGCTGCAAGAAATGAGAGGAGTCTTCACCAAGCTTATGGGGAACTTCGAAGTTTGCCAGCTTGAAAAGCGCCTTGAAAAAGAATATGCCCTTCTCGGCAAGCTCACCAGCGGTGATGCCAAGGGAGATGTGGAGCTCTGCAAGAAGCAGATCGACTTCTTCAAGGACGAAATCAGCAGGCTCAAAAAAGAGCAGGCTGCCAAGCGGGATGTAAAATACCGCGACAATGAACGTAAAATGGATATCTGATCAGGATATTTCATAATATAGTGGTGGGGTTCCCGAGTGGCCAAAGGGAACAGACTGTAAATCTGTCGGCGACGCCTTCGGAGGTTCGAATCCTCCCCCCACCACCACCTGAATCCTGAACGGACCATTAACAAAACCTAAATGTACAGGGTGTTGACCTCAGACCCCGAGCACAGCAGTTGAACCATGGCTCTGCGGAAAACCTTTCCACAGAGCATGTTTATTGTTGTGCCTGTTGGCGTTTAAAGCACCCGGCTAAGGAGAAACGAGATGGCCGGTAAAGTAGTAATCGGTTCGGACCACGGCGGCTTCAGCCTCAAGGAATTCGCAGTCAAACTGCTCACCGACATGGGCTATGACGTTGTGGATGCCGGTCCCGAAGCCGCTGTAAGCTGCGACTATCCCGTATATGCCGAAAAGGTGGCAAAACAGGTTATCGAAGAAAAAGTCCTCGGTATCCTCATCTGCGGCACCGGCCTTGGCATGTCCATGGCCGCCAACAAGCACAAAGGCATCCGCGCCGCCATGTGTACCAACGAATACATGGCCAGGATGGCCCGTGCACACAACAATGCCAACATTCTCTGCCTGGGCGAACGCGTCATCGGCCCCGGCCTTGCCGAAGAGATAATCCGCGCATTCATGACATCTGAATTTGAAGGTGACCGCCACCTGCGCAGAATCAACCTCTTCGATCCTCAATAGTATTCATCCCGCCAGCAGAAGTGCAGGCGGGATTTTTTATTTATCAACCTAAAAAACACAGCATTCCAGGGAAATACAGGATCTCATGTCCGGTATCGGAGCTGTAAAAAATATCCTTTCTTCAAGGGGAGCTCAAAAAATGAGTAACAACCAGATGGACCAGAAAGCGGTCAACGTTGTCAAAGGACTTATCATGGACTCCATCCGCAAGGCCAACTCCGGCCACCCAGGCGGTTCCATGTCCTCCGCTGACTTTGCCTATGTCCTCTACAAGGACTTCCTTAAATTTGATCCCAGCAATCCCGATTGGGCAGACCGTGACCGTTTCGTCATGGCCGCAGGACACGAATCCCCGCTGCTCTACTCCATCCTGCACCTCTGCGGATTCCTGACCATCGAGGACCTCAAGCAGTTCCGCCAGCTGGATTCCATCACCCCCGGCCACCCCGAGCACGACATGACCCCCGGCGTTGAAGCAACCTCCGGCCCCCTCGGCCAGGGCTTCTGCGTGGGCGTCGGTATGGCCACCGCCGAGGCTTTCCTCAACGCCAACACCAGCAACGACATCGTAGACCATTACACCTACGTGCTCTCCTCCGACGGCGATTTCCAGGAGCCCGTGGCACTCGGCGCTGCAACCCTCGCCGGACTCTGGGGCCTTGGCAAACTCATCGTCTTCTACGATTCCAACGATATCCAGCTCGCCGGTCCCACCAGCAAGTGTGACTGCACCGACTTCAAGAAAGTCTTCGAAGGCATGTGCTGGCACGTACTGGAAATCGACGGACACGATCACAACGCCATCCGTGAAGCAGTAAGGGCAGGTCAGGCTGAAACAAACCGTCCGACCATCATCATCGGTAAGACCGTAATGGCCAAGGGTGCTGCAACCTGCGAAGGAAGCCACTCCACCCACGGTTCCCCGCTTTCCCATGAAGAAATCGAAGCCACCAAGAAGTGCTTCGGTCTGCCCGAAAAAGAAACTTTCTACGTGCCCGAAGATGTTGTTGAACACTTCCAGGCCCGTTTCCCGGATCTCAAGGCTCTGGCTGCCGAGTGGAAGAAAAAGAGCGACGCAGCTCTTGCGGCTGACAAAAAGATCGCTGCTTTCTGGGCTCAGGCCAACAAGCCCCGCAATGAGATCAAACTCGAACTTCCCAAGTTCGAAGCAGGTCAGAACATCGCCACCAGAAAGGCCTGGGGCGCATGCCTTGATGCCATCACCGATGCCCTGCCCACCCTCGTGGGCGGTTCCGCCGACCTCGACCCCTCCAACCAGACCGCGAACTTCCGCAAGAAGGTCGGAGACTTCGCCATTGACGGCAAGACCGCACGCAACCTTGCGTTCGGTGTGCGTGAGTTCCCCATGTCCGTTATTCTCAACGGCATGGCCCTGCACGGCGGCGTTATTCCCTTCGGTGCAACCTTCCTGACCTTCTCCGACTATTGCAGAAACGGTATGCGCATGTCCGCGCTGCAGCATCTGCCGGTCATCTACATCTACACCCACGATTCCTTCTACGTAGGTGAAGACGGCCCCACCCACCAGCCCATCGAGCACGTGGCTTCGCTGCGCCTCATCCCCAACATGCTGGTGCTGCGTCCCGCAGATGCACGCGAAACCGCTGCCTGCCTCGAACTCGCCATGGGCCAGACCAAGCGCCCCTCCTCCCTCATGCTCACCCGTCAGGGACTGCCCGTCCTCGACCGTACCGAGTACCCGCAGGTTGAAGAAGGCGTAAAACGCGGCGGCTACATCGTAAAAGACTGCGAAGGCACTCCCGACATGATCGCCATCGCAGCCGGTTCCGAAGTATCCCTCTCCATTGAGGCCGCTTCCATGATCGAAGGCAAGAAGATCCGCGTGGTCTCCATGCCCTCCGTGGAACTCTTCGAAGAGCAGGATCAGGAATACAAGGATTCCGTCCTTGATCCCAAAGTAAGAACCCGCGTAGCAGCAGAAGCAGGCCGCCCCGAAGGCTGGTACAAGTACGTAGGACTGGACGGCGCAGTTCTCGGCATCGATCACTTCGGTGCTTCCGCTCCCGCAGCACAGCTTGCCGTGAAGTACGGCTTCACCGCTGCAAATCTCGCCGAGCTCATGAAGAAGCAGTTCTAAGAACTCGGGCGATACATAAAAACTGAAAATCCCCCCGGAACGGTTGTTCCGGGGGGATTTTTTATTGGCAAATGATGAAATGATTTCGCGCATTACACACAAAGTGTTGCATGATAAGTTATATCCTGCCAATATCCCGGAACGAATATACAAATACACCTGAGGGGATATCATATGAGTGAAAGGGAATTGAAGACTATTGATGATCTTAGAGAGTTAAGTGCGCAGGCTGATAAGCTGGCAGCAGCAGAAAAGAAAGATGAATGCCTGGAGTTACTGCGCGAGGGACTGAAAGCCGCGAAAGAGATTGATCCGGCCTACGAACTGTTTTTCGAAAGCGAAATCTGTCACTACCAGAATGATTATGATCAGGCCATTGACCTTCTTGAAAAGGCTATCAGTATTTCACCGAGTGACGACTTTCTACTTACGTCATTAGGTGTCAACTATTTATTCGTTGATAGTAATGGAAAAGCTATTGAACTATTTAACAAGGCCATTGAAATTAACCCAAATGATCCAAAAGCATGGGCACAAAAAGGCGTCAGCTATTCTGAAATGGGCGACCATAAAAAAGCCATTGAGCTGTACGACAAAGCTATCGAGATAAACCCGAAATA